>DATNQK010000740.1:0-16414 GCA_036704065.1 Stenomitos sp. | reverse complement strand
TGGAATCCACAAACAGGTGAAGCTATTAAAACAGTGACATCAAAAACAGGGTTTAGTCCCATCGCAATGAGCCAAGATGGAAAAACTCTAGCTGTATACCAATACAAAACAGGCTTGAGTGTTTGGAAATTGGGTAAGGGTAAAGTAGAGGGGCTTGAAAAATAAGCTGTTACACGTTTGCTTCATCCGTGTGCCCCAATTCTTTCTACCCTGACCTTTCGCAAAGCAATCAAGTCGGATTGTTGTCAATGAGCGTTCACCTTTATGGGTGAGTAAACACAGCATAGAACTGCAAGCCTACCTAGCAAACTGGGTAGGCTTGCAGTTCTATTATTTAGCTGTTCAACACTGGCTATTAAAGCCGAACGCTCGTCTGACTACATCCTTAAATACAACGCTGAACGTGATACTCTCCACAAACTGCGTCTTTAAAGTGCAGGACAATCACGAGGTGATCACCTGACCATCATTCTGTGTAATCCGATGAGGAGTAAACCGATGGCAATGAAAGCTAGGGACAGGATATGGCTGGCTGATGAAGCAAAGGCGATCAGAATCAGGTTAGACAATAGGGCAGCTACTGGAATTAATGTGGGCACTCGCAGTTTGCCTGAGTACAAGGGTTGACGGCTCTTGATGATCAACAACGACACATTTACCAAACAAAATATGACGAGAATCAGTGTGGCAGTTGTCCCTGCTAAAAATTGTAACGTGCCGGATAGGGCAAGAATAATTGCAATCGGCAGAATTACCAGAAACGTGCGGTAAGGAGTAAGGCGTTCTGGATGCAGTTTGCCCAGCCAAGCGGGTAGCAATTCTTCCCGTGCCATACCGAATAGCAATCGAGAAGCAGTAACAAAGTTCAGCAAAGCTGTATTCATCACTGCAAACAGAGCGATGATTGTAAACACTGCTGCCGGAAAGTTTGGCTGGGTACGGCGAACTACATCCAGCAATGGAGCACCCGACGCACCCAGTTCCGCTGGACTCAACACCTGCGTTGCCAACCAGGAAACCAGAAGGTAAATTACTGCCGCAATGCCCAATGACAACAAAATTGCTCTGGGCACGTTCTGTTCTGGATTTTTGACCTCCTCCGCCACATTCACAATGTCCTCAAAGCCAATAAACGCATAAAAGGCTAGCGCTGCCCCCTGTAAAAAAGCTGTTGAGCCAAGCACACTACTATCCGGCAGTGGCGTAGTCACAGCAGAAGCATTTCCTCCCCATAAAAATGCAGTTGAAAGCAGAATTACGATCATCAAGCCAGAGACTTCCATCAGGGTGCAGATGATGTTGAGGACAGAAGATTCCTTCATGCCACGGAAGTTGACAAAGGTGAGCCCAGCAAATAAGGCTAGCACGATCACCCAGGTGGGAATCATCGGTAAAAAAGCGTTTAGGTAGCCCGAAAAGGCGATTGATAATGTGGCCATCGATACTAGGCAGGTACAGAACATCAACCACCCAACCAATATTGAGAGCCATTGCCGCTGAAATGCGATGTGGACAAAATAGGCGACACCGCCACTTTTCGGGAGCCGACTACCCAATTCGGCGTAACTGAGAGCGGTCAAAGCCGCCACTACCATAGCGACTAGAAAAGAGGCCCATACCATCGAGCCTGCTAGGCCAGCGATTTTTCCCACTACTGCGTAAATTCCTGCGCCTAAAATATCACCTACCCCATAGAGCACTAAAGTAGGTAATCCAAACACCCGTTTCAACGATTCCGATTCAGAATTTGGCAACTCGGTTTCAGGAAGAAAGGTCATGGCATGTCCTTTTTTAACTTGGCATCCATCATGAAGAATCTCCTGTAATCACGTCAAGTCGGGGCGACGCTCAACAGTAATTCTCAGTATTACAATTCAACTCGAATTCAGTAGGATGTCTAGTTCTAGATTGTAAAACTTTAGAATTAAAGAAAGACTTCGAAAAAACTACATTTAAGAGAATATTGAGAAAGATTGTCTTACCGTATTTGACTGCGATCGCAATTCTCCAAAGTGCTGCACCTGTGTGCGATGATCTGTTCCATCGTTTTATTCGAACTATTCTTTAGGGAAGCTTATAGCTTTCAACCTTAAGCTTAAGTTTACCTTCTTGAGGATTCTTGCTAAAGATAAATGCGCCTTCTTGAACTTCTCCACTGGAAAGAAAGTCAATTTCTTGTTCGCTTTGCTCTTTGAAGTCACTGTTGATGACGAGTTCAGCATAAACACGAACTGACTCTACAGTCTCACCACCTTTGTTGATGAGAATAAATGGAACATAAAATTGCCCGTCAACTTTGCGAATTGTTTTCTCATAGGTAATTGATAAGACAGGAGGCTGACGTTCTTTACCTAACCAAACATAAGACACTAATCCAATCACTGTTGACAAGATGGCTACAGCAATGCCAAAGGTAATCCATTCTGCTAGCGATCGCTTTGGTAGATCTTGAGGTTGAATTTTCTTAGATTGTGTGTTCATAAATTAAAATTTTTTATATTGCTAACCGACCTGCTGCACCACCTACACTTGCTGGCAATCCCATAATGACTGTGTAGCGGAGCCAAGTTGACCAAGGAAGTTCTAAATTTAACTGGTTAAAGAACCACAGCATGAGCGCTGCAGCAACAAGGGAAACCAGGTAAGAAATAACAGTTTCACTAAAAGGGTCTTGAAAAATGCCTTGCTGTTGTTGCCGTTTAGTTTGGTTAGAAAAGCTTGCCGCGAAAACGATCGCATAAGAAATTAGGAGAGAGGCAAGGATTAAAAGAAGAAGCCAAGGTCCTGAAGTGGATGCTGCCAACATTGGTACTTCATCAGTCGGTGCAATACTGAAACCGACAATAATGCTTCCCACAAAGGTTGCCCCAACATCAGCGATGGTGCCATTTAGCTGTTTTTTTCTATCTGATTTCTGCTGCTTTTTACGATCTTCTTGGTTTTGGTCTGAATTGTCTTTTAGGAACTGATTCGATAAGGCTACCCCTAAAGCGAAAGGAACACTTTCATAAATCAGCTTTCCTAATGCTTCACCTAATGGCGTATCGAATGTGATTTCTTGAAACAGCACTAGAACGCAGCTTGTACAGAGTAAGCCAATGGCAATGGCTCTTGTGCTGTCCATAAACGCATCTCGAAATCGGACGTCCTTCGTGTCGCGAAATCCTGTGGTTTGGTTAAGCAAAAACACAATAGTGAAGGTTAATGCGATCGCAATCAGTAAACGTGGAGGTTTTGCAGATGACCCAACCCACCATACTTCCATCGTATAAAGTAGGGGAATACCAAAGAGAAAACCACCAGAAATTCCTCGAATTAAACTATTCAGTTCTTGCTTCCACATTGAGAGGCTTGACTTCTTAAAGGTTTGCATAAACCAAGGCGCTATCTTTTTATTGGAAATTAAGCTAGCCTCTAATAATAAGATCTATGCCTTAAGATTTGGTATATATCAATAGAGAGATGTATAAGCAACAGGTATCTTGGCTATAGATAGATGCCAAGAAGAAAGATCAAATGTAAATTCTAAGCTAGAAATGTAAGGATTTTAAGGATTAGGGCTGATCCAAAAAAGACAAAAGTTATTTTAACACTAAGATTTATCTATTTAATCCTTGGCCATAAATCCTGATGCCTAATTAGCAAAAACGCAGTTTGTTCGACTTTTTGTTGCCAAAAATAAACTAGTCTTTTAAGAAATTTAAATTCATGTATTAGTACAAAATAATTGCTAGAATTTTCCCATTTATCTGATTCTTTGGAATCATGCTAAGGACTTTAAAGGTTACACGTAATTCAGTTAGGAAATATTTTGTTAGATACCTACATTCTTAATTATCTTGTCATTGGCTTGCTTTTATTATTAGTTACGTTAGGTTCAAGCTGGATTACTCGTTTACCATTTTCTTATGCATTAATTTATCTGTCCGTTGGAATTTTTCTAGGCCCCTATGGAATCCATTTAATTGAGCTACGGCCTCAGGCTGAAGTTCTAGAGCGGTTAACAGAGTTTGCGGTGCTGATTTCTCTGTTTGGCTGTGGTCTGAAAATGAATCGTCCTTTTCAGTTCCGTGCTTGGAATTCCACAATCCGACTGATTGGCTTTCTAATGCCTATTTGTATTTTTGCATTAGCAGCCATCGGACATCTATTTTTAGGACTTCCTTGGGGATCATCAATTTTACTGGGTGCAATCCTAGCACCGACAGATCCAGTGCTTGCGTCTGAGATTCAGATGCTGGATGCACAAGATCGAGATGAGTTGCGGTTTGGCTTAACCTCTGAAGGAGGTTTAAATGATGCTCTAGCGTTTCCTTTTGTCTACTTTGGTCTTTATTGGATGGAAAACCCAAAATGGCAAGATTGGTTTTTGCATTGGGTGGGGATAGATGTGCTGTGGGCGATCGCAGCGGGTATTGGAATGGGGCTATTGGTGGCTAACGGTGTGACTTGGATTCATCGACGATCACAAAGGATAAAGTCCACTGATGAACTAATGGAAGATTTTATTGCACTCAGTATGGTGCTTATTACTTATTCATTAACAGAGTTGATTAATGGCTACGGTTTTTTAGCTGTTTTTATCGCTGGAATATTTGTACAAAGAAATCAAGTAACAACGGAGACTTATCATTCGCAAAGAGAATTTGCAGAAAAAATTGAAAAATTAATGGAAGTAGGTGTTATCTTGCTGCTGGGGTCATTACTTCGAATTGAACCCATGATTCGGTTTAGAGGCGAAATGCTTTTGGTCGCAATATTATTGATTTTTGTCATTAGGCCACTTGGTGCATGGATTAGTACAGCAAAGTCTTCGCTTCATCCAACAAGACGGTTATTGTATGGCTGGTTTGGCATTCGTGGACTTGGCTCTTTATATTATTTGTCCTATGCCTTCGGGAAAGGGCTGTCTGGAGATATCGGTGAAGAAACAGCTTGGATTGTCTACTTTACTGTCATCATTTCTATTATTCTTCATGGAATTAGTGCAACACCTCTGATGACTTGGTATGAGAACCGGCTTCAAAAGAGGAAGATAGTAGAATAATTCTAAAAGACTATCCATAAAACACATAGTCACGCTTGAATCAAAAATATTTATCTTCTTTACTCTGTCAAAGCGTGTGAATTTAGAAGAAAGATCTTAAGAGAGAATCCCATTGCTTAACTGCTAGATGACTTCAACGATTCACTTATAGCTGATGAGGCCCAATACTTAAGGATGCCCTCTCAGCTTTTTGCTTTGTTAATGTCTTTCACTTAGTATTCAAAGACGTGTTTAACCTTCCAGTAGTATTCTTTCTCATCTGCCCTGGAAAGGAAACTCATCACAGAATAAAAATCAAAACAGAGAAAATGCTACTTTTCTAAACGGTCTAAACACAATTGGTGGTTGGCATTGAAAAGCACTCTAAAAGCCAACAATATAACCCCCATACAGGCTAGTGCCGTACCTGCCGCTATGGTGAAAAAAATAACAATCTGATAGCGAACAGCATCTGTGGGTGCTACTCCTCCTAAAATTTGACCCGTCATCATACCAGGGAGGCTAACAAGGCCGACAACCATCATGGAGTTAATTGTCGGAATCATCCCTGTTCGCAGAGATTCTTGAAGGGTTTCACGAGCCGCCTCCCAACGGGTAGCCCCGAGGGCAAGCAGAGACTCGACTTGTAATCGCCGATGCACTAGCTCTTCCATAAACCGATCTAATGCCAACGAGGTTCCGGTCAACGTATTTCCAAGTACCATTCCCAATAAGGGAACCACATACTGAGGCGTATACCAAGGCTCGATGCGGAGAATGCCAGCTATGAGCAAACCAGTCACAAAGGCACTGGAGACCAAAATCGACCCGAATGCATTCCAGTAAATGCCCACGAAACGTCTTCGGGTTCGATGCACTGCTGCTTGACCGGCGATCGCACTCATCACAAAAGCGACGCTGAGAACCAGCCAGGGACTATCCACCGAGAAAATCCAATTTAAGACATACCCCACTAACAACAGTTGGACAGTCATGCGGACGGTAGCAATGCCTAAGCTTTTTTCCAATCCCAACCGAAAAGCAATTGAAAGTCCTACATTAATCAAAATCAAACTGGCCGCAAGACACAACTGAACAATAGTGATGGGGATGTAGGTACCAGTCATTGCGAACGCTCTGTAAGGTGAAATTGACGATTGCTCATGCGTCGTACCCCCTCAGGATGATGGTCAATCCAAATCCATGCGCGGTCTGGATCGCCTTCGTGCCAGGTTCGGATCAACGCTTCCAACGTTCGCGCATTCCCCTCATCCAGAGAGGCAGTGGGTTCGTCCAGTAGAAGAATGCGAGGTTCAAGTTGTAGAACCCGTAGGCAAGATACCATCTGAGCTTCGCCACCGGATAATTTTCGTATGGGCAACTCCAAGAAATCGGCTTGACGCCCAAACTTGGATAGGGCGTGCAAAACCCAATCGCGACGGTATGTTTTGTGACGTTGGCTGGCAAAACTAAAAACGCGCTTGAGATTCTCTTCCACAGTGCCTTCTATCAAAGAAGGTTGCTGGTGCAAGTAAATAACTTGAGAGCGGAAATGTGGCATCGACAGGCTTGAAAAAGGCTGGCCCCTATAGAACAGTTGACCCGATTGGATGGGATCAAGCCCTGCTAAAGCCCTGACGAGTATGCTTTTTCCAACACCGGACGGCCCAACAATGGCAAGGCGATCGCTTGGATAAAGATCGAAGTCTAAATTGCACCAAATCCAACGAGTACCGATACGGCGACCAATACATTTGGCCGATAGCAGGGGAGAAGACATTGTTAAGAATTGGCTCTACTAAGAACACATGGACAGTTCGCAGCAAAACTTATCCTGGATACAGCGGTACAGAAAAGTCAGTTGCTCTCTTGCGACCAATGGGAATGCACATGGGCGTTCCTGCTACAGGATCGTTCACAATTCGGCTATCTACACCAAACACTTCATCCAGCATCTGTTCGTTCATGACTTGTCTAGGGCTGCCTTGATCGTAGATTTTTCCGCTTTGCAGCACTACTAGAAAATCGGCGTACCGACAGGCTTGATTGAGATCGTGTAACACCATGACAATTGTGCGTTTTTCCTGTTTGTTGAGATCGTACAGGAGATCTAGAATTTCCATTTGGTAGGCGAGATCAAGATAGGTCGTGGGTTCGTCCAACAGCATGATTTCGGTATTTTGGGCTAATGTCATAGCAATCCAAGCCCGTTGTCGTTGTCCGCCGGATAAATTATCTAAGGCACAATGGGCAAATTCTCTCATTTGGGTTAACGCTAAAGCGCGATCAATCTCGCGAGCATCATCTTTTGTCCAATGCTGCAACCAACGTTTGTGGGGATATCGTCCCTGGGCAACCAGTTCTGCCACGGTTAGTCCCTCTGGCGCAGTGGGACTCTGGGGTAGCAAACTGAGACGCTTGGCGATCGCCTTGGTGGAAAGGTTGCGGATGGCTTGAGCACCCAAATAAATCTCACCGCCCTTCGGTTTCAGCAAACGCCCCATCGCTTTTAAGAGCGTCGACTTTCCACACCCATTTGGCCCCAGAATGATGGTGATTTGTCCAGCAGGAACAGCCAAGTCAAGAGACTTAATCACTACTTTTCCCTCGTATGCAAGGGTTAGGTTGCTTGCGGACAAAGCATCTGAAGGAGCGGGGTAGGGCATGGGTCGTGAAGGTTTCTGCAAAGGTTAAAGGGTTCACCTGAAGCATTGTGGATGGGAGAGCCTGTGTAAAGGAGCAACTGCTTCAGTAAAAAGCCGGAGAACAAGGTCTGAAACCCTGGAGAGCGCTAGGGCCAACGGGCTCGAATCAGGAGGTAGAGGAAGTAGGGTGCACCGATGATTGCTGTGATGATACCGCAGGGCAGTTCAATAGGGGCAAACAGCGATCGCCCTAAGAGGTCGGACACCACAACTAGAAATCCTCCAATTAAGGCTGCAATTGGCAATAGTCCCTCATGGGACACGCCCACCAATTTCCGTCCGAGATGAGGAGCCATAAGACCGACAAATCCAATACTGCCTGCTGTGGCAACGGAAGCTCCCGCCAACGCAATTCCGCTCAGGAGTAAGAGGCCGCGTTGCCGTTCCAGTTGAATGCCCAAACCACGGGCAATTTCATCACCGAGATGGATTACATTCAAATCTCGACTTGAGAATAAGCTAGCGCCCCCAAACAAAACAAGCCAAGGAATTAAGGCATAGAGGTGTTCCCAACTCCGTCCGTAGGTACTTCCTGCCAACCAAACCAATGCCTGACTCACTTCGCGGATGTTTCCGAAGGTCAAAACTGCATCTACGATAGCTCCGGCGATCAGGCTCAACCCCACACCGACCAAAATCAAACGCAGGGGAGAAATACCCCCTTTCCAGGCTAGTCCATAAATGAGGATAGCCACGAGCATTGCACCCCCAAAGGCCGCAGGTGGCAGAAAGATGGCTGGTAGCGATGGAAAAAGAACAATTGCAGTCACAGCAGCCAATGCTGCTCCAGCGTTGATGCCAATAATATCTGGAGAGGCTAGGGAGTTCCGAGTCAGACTTTGAATCAGGGTTCCTGCAAGGCCGAGTCCCACTCCTACCCCCCACGCGACGAGGGATCGGGGTAAACGCAATGTCCAAATGATAAATGCATGATCTGGATTATCGGTTGGCAACCCCAATATTGTGGAAATCACTGCCAGGGGCGAGATCGGGTACTCTCCATAGCCAACGCTGATGACAGTGGCTCCAATCGTCAAGAGGATCAAAAGTACCATCGTTCGCAGAACACGCCGATCAAGACGGTAGTACCTCGATTGTCTTTCGGAAGAGAGGGTGGCAAGCTGTTTCATTGTTTGATATGCCAGCGTGACAGGTAGATGAAGAATGGCGCGCCCAAGATGGGCATGATGAGACCAACGGGCAGTTCCTGGGGTTGTAAAATCGAGCGTCCCATAATGTCCGCCACTAGCAATAAGATGGCTCCGGTAATTGCGCTGTAGGGCAGCAACCAGCGGTAATCTCCACCGACCCAAAACCGGATGAGATGGGGAACAATGAGGCCAACAAACCCAATCGGGCCAGCGATCGCAACTGAGCTACCTGCCAAAAGGACAATACTGAGAATAGAAAGTCCTTTGACCCATGCGGTACGCTGTCCTAGACCACGCGCAATGTCTTCCCCTAAGCTGAGGACGGTCAGCGATTGACCCAACATTAAGGCGATCGCAAGCCCAAAGATCGAGTAAGGCAACACTTGCAACACTAAGTTGAAGTCTCGTCCTGCAACGGAGCCCGCTAGCCAGAATCGGATCTCATCGAGGGTCTGCTGGCTGACAATCAAAACCCCTGTGGTTAAAGATGAGGCGAATGCCGCAAAAGCAGCTCCAGTGATGGTCAGATTTAACGGGGTTAATCCTCCTCGTCCTAGAGAACCCAGACAGTATACAATCGCCGCTGAAATGGCTGCTCCCACTAAAGCCGCTCCGGCATAGAGACTCAGGGATGGGGAATCCAGCAGAAACACTGTTCCGACAACAGCCAACGCCGCTCCCGAATTGACTCCCAAAATGCCAGGGTCTGCTAGAGGGTTGCGAGTAATTCCCTGCATTAAGGCTCCAGCGACTGCAATGGCGCTTCCTGCGAGCATTGCAGTTATCGAACGAGGGATTCTTAGGGTTCGGATGATCAGATGCTCAGTGGAGCCGTTGAAATCCGTGACGGCTGCCTGGATGGATTGCAAATCGATGTTGGTTGAGCCAAAGGTGATACTGGCGATCGCGCACAGGAACAGCAGTCCAATTGCACCAATGAGTCCAGCCTGCAAGTAAGCCGTTGGACGCCTCGCCAAGTGGTGGCGGCTCGTAACGGTGACCATAGAATGTGACACGCGATTCAAAACTCCATACCATTCATTTTGTTTGTGATGCGGCGACTCTTTTTGGCATGCCCCTAAGAAGCATTAAGACCTTCACCGATCAAACAGCTACCAGTTCCGAGCACACCCAAGTAGGCCCCCCTGACCTCGACTGTCCATCAAATCAATACCTACTGCCCTTGGCTTTGGACTCAGCACACTTGCTCGATTCAAACTACAAGTGGAAGAAGGATGTTCTAACTTGCATCGCCACCAAACCCTAATTGCATCGAGATCAGTGAGCTATTAGGAATTAGTATTGGGGGCTGTTTCTGGTTCAGGCACTGGAGCAGGTTCGGGGGCAGGGGGTGGTTCATATGCCGGTGCAGGAACAGGTTCAGGGGGTGGGGGTGGTTCGTATGCTGGCGCTGGGGCAGGTTCTGGTGGAGGTGGTGGTTCATAGGCTGGTGCTGGTGCTGGGGCAGGTTCTGGTGGGGGTGGTGGTTCATAGGCTGGCGCTGGGGCAGGTTCTGGAATGGATGGTGCAGGCGTGGGTGGATCTGAAGGTGGAGTGGACGAACCAGCTTGAGGACGTTTGGGCGGAGAGGGATCTGGTAACTGACTGGGGGTGGGAGCAGAAGGCGAGGGTAGGGAGGGCTTGGGCTGCGTTGATTTTGCTGGCTGAGACGCAGGGGATGGGGTAGCAAGTTCTCCACCACCAACGGGTGAGGTAGAGGGAAAACTTGCCCGTTGTATGGCGCGTTCCCTTTGTGCTGCTTTGCGATCTTGCTCTCGCTGTGCTGAGAGTTCACGATTGCGACGGGCTTGTTCTCGCTCTTCAGCAGTCAAGTCATTGGATTCAAATCGAATCTTGATGGCCTTGTGACGCTCAGACTCAGGCAAGCGCTCCAGTTGTTTTCTAAGCTGTTTGATAAATTTCTGTTTATCTTGGGCGATCGCCTTATCGAGTTCTGGATCGCCTGTAGAGCGTTCTAGTTCTAAGTCCACTAACTTGCCATTTTCGTAAACGGGTTTAAACCGTTCTGACAAACCCGCTGTAGTTTTTGATTTCGAGTCTTTTTGATAGCCGACGCCCTTGAGACGACTGCGTTGGCGAGATGTTCTACCGGAAGCACCGGAAGAAGAGGGTGCATCTCGAAGTGCTGTTTTCCTTGAGCGACCTTCAGGATTTGCCTTACCAGCACGACCCGAACCGCCCGACTGATTTGGATTAGAACCCGAGCCTCCTATGGCAGCGGTGCGATCACGTTGGGCCGGAGAGGAAGATTGAGCACTGCCACCAGAGGCAGTCGCTGGATTTTGTGAAGGCGCAGAAGAAGAAGGAGTTGCAGAAGATGGCGAGGCCGAGACGGGTGTTCCTGACGATGGTTTAGAGTCGGTTGGCGTGGCATCAGAAGCATCTTGAGAACCCGATTGGGTTGGTGTAGAACTCTTAGCCTCTGCTTGAGCAGAATTTGGGCTAGCCTCGGGAGAAGCCTGGGGAACGGGGTTGGGTGATGCCAATGGGTTAGTCGGGACTGAAGGGGATGCCTCAACAGGAACTGGAGAAGGTGCTGCCGTCTCGGGCGGGGCGACAGGGGGCACGGAAGGTGACGGTTCTGACACTTCAGGTGATGGAGAAACTTTCTGGAGTGCTAACGGCTCGGGAAGCGCCGCAACCAACTCCGGCTCATCTGTTGTTGGAATCGGTTCAACATCAGGCACTTCAGGCACTTCAGGTGCTTCAGTTTCGTTGGCAACCTCTTCTACAGGCTCTTCCGGAGGAAGGGGTTCGGAGTCGATGGGTACCGTTTCCTCCAAGGGGATGTCTACAGCATCAAGGGCAACAAACTCAATGGCTTCATTCGATAAATCAAGATCGGATTGCAGGGGATAGGTATATTCGCCGCTTAAGATCAACAGGTGCAGCAGAATAGAACCCGGCAAGGCTAAGCCGATGACTTTTCGACGCAATCGAGCTTCGGATGCCCGCTGCTGAATGGCAATATCTCTAGGACCCATAGACGGTAAGGCTCGCTAGCATCCAAGTTTAGACTTCTTGCAATTAATTTCTATTAGAGCTTATCGAGGGCTGTACCTATTGGCAATGATAAGCTCTTGCAATAATGGTACAACTCGTGAAAAACCCTATATTTCAAAGGCTTTTAACGAGAATATAATATGATGCAAGCCTTCGTTGGGAAAACTTTGCACTGACTACTCTGACTATACCAGATAGTTACTTGACAATAGCTCTCAACTAAAATATGTTCGTTTTATGAGTTTGACGACATGGAGCAATCGGAAAGATGCAGTTAGTCCGCTTGTTAATTTCTGGGGGCATCGTGATGATCCCTTTACTGGGATTCTCGATTGTGGCGATCGCATTGGTTGCGGAGCGTACCGTCTTTTGGTTGCGGAATAACCGCCGTCAGGAAGTATTGGTGAAGCGGGTCTTGGCAATGGTCAGCTCTGGGAACCTGTACGAGGCTCTGGCATTGCTCCAGAAAAACTTAAACTTGCCCATTGCGCGCATTTTCTTTGCAGCCTTGAAGTTAGACGCTCCCACTCCCGAAGAGTTCAAGTTGGCCTTGGAGAGTGAAGCTCAGGCAGAAATTCCCACGCTACGTCGGTTTATGACGATTTTTGACACGATAATTAGCGTTGCCCCTTTGCTTGGGTTGTTGGGAACGGTTTTAGGTCTCATCACGTCCTTTGCTTCTCTCAATCTCAGCAACATTGGGAGTAGTTCAACCACGGGAGTTACAGGGGGGATTAGCGAAGCTTTAGTTTCGACTGCATCAGGCTTGGTCGTAGCGATATTTACGCTCATGTTTGCCAATGCATTTCGCAGTCTCTATCAGCGGCAAAAAGCCTACATTCAGGAGTACGGGGGGCAACTCGAACTTCTGCATCGTCGGGCCTATGAAAAAGGAAAAGAGTTATCTCATGCAGTTGTCTGAAGATCCCGATATTCCAGCACGCATCGAATTGGTGCCCATGATCGATGTGATTTTTGCAATTTTGACATTCTTTATTTTTGCAACCTTCTTTGTCAATCGAAATGAAGGATTGCCGGTCAATTTGCCACAAGCCAAAACGGCTCGCCCACAGGTTTCAACCAAGGTGGCGATTACCTTGCGGCCTAATGGTGACCTATTCTTGAATCGCACGAAAACCAATTTAGAGCGCGTTGAAAAGACGATTCGAGACCTGACCGCCAAGAACCAATCCGTGACCGCCATTATCAATGCGGATCAGCGAGTCGAACATGGAAATGTGGTAAAGGTCATGGATCGAATTCGTCAGATTGAAGGGGCAAAGTTGGCGATCGCCACACAGCAGCCTCGTTCCAATTAAATATTTGTTCTCCCTCGCTCCAGCAACCAACGATCTAGTTTAGAAGCATCCGCTGGGTCGAATTGGATCGCAGATCGCAAAGCTGCTACAACCGCAGAACGACTGCTCGGTGTGGTGAATGCTAACGGAGGGGTTAGTTCCGTTCTCAATAGGAAGTATGATTGCGATTCGAAACGCGAAAATTGTCGCGATCATGATGGTTGCGATTTTAGGCTTGGCATCTTGCCGCGAAACAACTTCGGAAAGTGAGCGCCCTTCTGCTTGGTCGATTCAAACGAGCGATCGCGCCGGGAGTTGTAAAGTCGCAACCCATGCATGGGGAGAGACTGAATTGTGTCAAACCCCTCAACGCATTATTGCGCTTGATTCCCAGTCCCTCGATCTCTTGCTAACCCTGGGTATTGATCCAATCGGATATGCGGAGGACAATCGGGCATTAGTGGGTTCACCTCAACTCGGTAAACCTGTTGAGGCAGTTAAATACCTAGGGCAGTATCTCAAGCAGCCGCCGCTTCATGTGGGAACGTGGCAAACACCCTCCCAAGAAACGATGCTGAAACTGAAGCCAGATTTGATTCTGAGTACTTCTTTAGATGAAGGGCAGTATCGCCTTTTTTCAAAAATTGCACCAACTCTTTTGCCCATTACAAGCTGGGATAACCCCCAACAATGGAAAGAGAATCTCGCATTTTTAGCAACGGTGATGGCTCGGCCAGAAATAGCAGACTCTTTCCTCAAAAATCATGCTGCGAAGGTCAAGCGCATAAAAGCCCAATTAGCAGAATCGAGCGATCAACGCATTTTATTGCTGTCAATGTCTGGATTGGATCGCATCGACATTTTTACAAACAAGACATTTCCTGGATCGATCCTGACAGAATTGGGCTTAGACCTCATTGTGCCTGAGCGGGCAATTGCTGGGGATGGTGCAATTCCTATTTCATTGGAAACATTACCCCAACTCAAACCAGACCGCATTATCGTGATGGCAAGCGGCAAATCCAAGGTTGAGCAATTACAAGCGCTCTGGGCTAGTAATCCAATTCTAAAATCCTTGCCAAGCTATCGCGCTCAAAAGATGCAGGTTGTAGACTATCACCTTTGGAATCGTATTCAAGGCCCCAAGAGCGCGGAGTTGATTTTGTCCCAAGTGAAGGATTGGATGTTACCCCAGTAAGTCATGGTCTGGTTCAGAAACCTCATAAGACAATGAATTCTTTGCAGACATTGCTCTGACACCATATCAATTGAGTGGAATATGGATCGCTTATTTTGTGCCGAGCAATCCTTGCAATCTGGGTTAGATATTATCGGAAATGCCGATGACCATAGGCTCTATATTGTGATTGAGTGCCCGCCCCCTTGGGCCTTTCGTCCGTTTGAGTCGCGGGGGATTCCAGAAACGTTAAGGGCTTTGCAACGCGAACTTGATGCTGAATACGATCGCTTTGAGACGCAATTTTTATTGATTCATTCTGAGTACGAGCGTCTAGAGCAGGGGCGGCGTATCATGCTGTTTTACAAGCCGCAGGGTTTGGCAACAGCCTATAAGAAGCAAGTGTATCTTGTTGAAGAATTAGACGCTGTCGCTCCCTTGGTGGGGCAATATCTGCGAGGAGAAGTTGTGCAGGCTCAGCACATCGATGATTGCACTCGCGATTTTCTGGTATGTACTCACGGCAGTCGCGATCGCTGTTGTGCCCGATTTGGAAAACCCATTTATCACGCGGCGCGTCAAATTGTCGCTGAACGCGCACTTCCAAACCTACGAATTTGGGAAGCTAGCCATATTGGGGGACATCGCTTTGCTCCCACGGCAATCGATTTTCCTGAAGGACGTTATTACGGCTACCTCGACACCGAATCTTTGGCTGATCTCTTAACCCGAAGGGATACAAGTTTCTTGAACCACTGTTATCGCGGTTCTGGATTACTGCCTTGGGCAGTACAAATCCTAGAGAAAGAACTGTTCTTGTCCTGCGGCTGGGATTGGATGAACCATTCAATGGCAGGACGTATTCTAGAGAGTAATGCGGATGAATCCTTTAATGTCGTGGAATTGACCTGTCGAAACCCGACCGGAGAGATATATCGCTATACAGGAGAAGTGATCGCTGACTTGTCGCAAAGTTGCCATCTCATTGAATCTTGTCATGGGGAAGCACCTACAGAAATTGTTCCGTACCGCCTTCGGAATTTGACCTGCGAGAGGTTGCCCAACCCTTAAAACTGTGGGTTGAGGCGTTCGGACGAGGCAAGATGCTGTTCGATGTCAGATCGCGATCGCAGCGCTTTTCTAAGGCGTTTGCTCTCCATTTCTGCAAATTGAGTGGATGAACCGGACACGTCCGGTTGCGTTACATTGCCATAGCCCAGTAAAACTTTGGCAGAGACAGGGTTAGAAAATTCGATGGCGGCAACAAAGGAATCTCCGCCAACAGCTCGATAGCCACCTGCATCGTCTGCTGCAAAATCAATGGTTCTAAAAATTCCCAAGTCGCCGTATCCCCCATTGGCAGGCCGCTCTTCAGTTGGGCTGCGGAATCGGAAAACATTCCCCCATGCAATATCCAGTGATCCGCTGCGATCGCGCAGGGTGCGCGCAACGCGTTCTAGCGTGTGGACGGCAGCTTTTGGATCGGCTAAGCCATCTGGGGTGGTTAGAGGAGCACTAGGTGTCCAAGGGCGAGCGAATAAGGTATCACTATCCATTGCTTCAAACCAGTTGTTAAAGAGCACCGCCCCGCGACTATCGGCATTGGCGTTTCTATCCCAACGGGCTAAAACTGCTGCGGCTTGCCTGGCTAAAGCATTGCCAGATTGTTGGGCAGCGGGGATGAGGTCGTCGAGTAAGCGATCAGCCAGCGCCATCCGTGTGGAATGCTTGTAAGCCACCATTGTTTCCAGGGAAAGTTTGGGGTCGGTTGTGAGGAGCTGGATTGAGCGTTGGGCGCGTAGGGAAATTGGCCCAGGTGGGGCAAAATAGGCAGGATAATTTTTAGGATTGAGGGGTTGCGGGAGGGTGGTACTCCAGGGTGGGTCGTTGGCATTTTGCAACCACCCGCTGGGTGGATCGAGGACACGAGGTAAATCCTGATAGGGATGGGTTTTGCTCCAAAGGGTTTGCGAGGTATGGCCGGGTATCAGGCCCTGCCAGTTGGCAAAGGTACCACCGGAGCGGACGGGAAT
>DATNQK010000739.1:0-5377 GCA_036704065.1 Stenomitos sp. | reverse complement strand
CGGACAATGGCAATGATTTTGTCTGTTTCACTATCTCTAATAGGTGCTGCGAAGAACACACTATTGCTTTTTGTGACTTTGGAAACAGTCGGTTGACTAATATAGGGTTTGCCGGTCTTAAGCGCTTCCTGAAAATAAACGCGATCTGCAATATTAGCGGGTGCCTTCTCTTTCCCCCCATTCACAATTAGGCTACCGTCTAATCTATAGACAGCGATGCTGTCATAGATTTGATACGTCTCAGCAAAATTAGTCAAGATTTTTTGTTTTTCGGAGAGGCTGACGGCTGAATTTAATTTGGCATCTCTAAAAATGGGAAAGTTAGCTAAGACTTGAATGTCACCATATCGCTCAAACACAAATCGAGTCAGTTTATCGATGGCACTAACTGACTTCTGTGTGTGAGTTGCAGTGACTTCTTTATCGATGGATTGGCTTGCGAAGTAATATCCAACCGAACCCACGATCAAGGGTGGTAAGGTTCCTATGGCGATCGCCAATAAGGTTGCCTTGGTGCGCAATCCCAACGTAGACCAGCGATACCAAGCCTTTTGAGGTCTTACCAAAGCGGAATTCGCTTTGGCATTATAAGAAGTACCTCGGTAATTAAGTCCATGTTCTTGAGATGCGTCCGTTGCATCCGTCTCTAACGAGGGCTGAGCGGCATCCATTGCATCCGCTGGCAACTTATCCATGACCATAATCTTTAACTCTCTTCCGTAAAACAGTGAATGCGTCTTGGCAATTTGTATGAATGCCTAAGAAAATTCCAGCCACGTCAAGCTAGCTTCCAACAGCTTGAAGCGTTGAAAATGAATTGTGGCTGATGGACAATGCGTCTCAGCAGCCTAATATTTGCCTGAGTCCTAGCTTTGGTGGAAGCACTGCATTAGGGCGGTACCATCTAGCCCCAACACAACACTCCCTTGTGGATCTACCCAATAGCCCTGCACGCAACTTGCTAGGGTCGACGATAGATTTTGAGTGGGTGCTGGCTTAAGGGTGTGGAGGTCGCATAAAACCATTTGTTCCACCTGCGCTACCCCTAAGCCAAGTGTTATTCCTTGGTGCTGAAGGGTTAAAACGTTCAGCTTGCCACGCTGCAATCCATTGGTATAAAGCGCCTCTAAACCTAACCAAGCCCCTAAGTCTAGCAACCACAAAACTTCTCCGCGCCAATTACAAACCCCCATCATGGAAGGCTCCATATCTGGGATAGGGATGACTTGGTGTAGGTCTAAACTTAGGATTTCAGCTAAATGTTGGGCAGCAATCATGGCCAATGTTCCATCGGGTAACTGAAACCGCAAAAATTGCTGCCGTGCTTGTTCAGTTGAAACAGACGCTCCCATGTCCTTAGCCCTGAACTAGCAATTTGACAGTTCGTACCAATTCTTCTGGAACCACGGGTTTGGTCAGGTAGGCTGAAGCACCTTGTTTCATTCCCCAAAACTTATCCATCTCGCTGTTCTTGGTAGAACACATGACAACGGGAATATCAGATGTTTTTGCTTCAGACTTTAATTCTCGACAAAACTCGAAACCACTTTCTCCAGGTAAAACAACATCCAGCACAATTAAATCTGGCTTACGTTGGCTCAGCTTCGTCTTCGCATCTTCGCTGCTTGTCGCCTGGATGATTTCATAGCCTGCATTTTGCAGGGTTCCGCCAATAATGGCAGCTTCGGTCATGGTGTCTTCTACGAGTAATACTGTGGCCATTTTTAACCCCCTCTATGTTGATTGAATGAATCTGCTGGCAAAGGCAAAACTTAAGAGCTAATGAATCCAACCTGATGGTTTGCACCATTTTGTAAAACAGGTTGTTCGTTTAATCTGGGCATTCTCTCAGCTGGCGTTTCTGTCTCTGTCTGTCCTCCCACTAGCTTTTGCACAACTTGAACCACCTTTGTAGGGTCTGGTGGTTTACTTAGAAAATCTGTACTACCAACCATCTTGGCGCGTAGTCGATCAATCACCCCATCGTGACCGGTTAACATCACAATCGGGATATCTTTAAACACAGCGGTTTTACGTAAGAAAGAACAGATTTCGTATCCGTTGGTATTCGGCATCACTAAATCTAAAAAGATTAAGTTAGGTTGCTTCTTAAGTAAAAGAACAAGATTTTGGACCGGATCAGTGATTCGCAGCACTTCATAACCAGCAGGCTTTAAAATGTCTTCTAATTGTTGACCAATGACTGGACTGTCATCAATACAAGCAATTAAGCCCTTAGAAGGGGCACTTTTTTCCGCAATGGTTAACTTTTGAGTTTTGGTATCCACTGGTTTCTGGCCAGGGAACACGATATCAGCGACTTTCACTAAATCAATGACACCGTCTTGAATTAAGGGAATCAGTGAAGAAATAAATGGAACCAAGGGTTTTTGCATTCCACTGGTAATGTCCCATACTGTATTCTTCCCAGTTAATAGCTTGCTGAGAACTTCATAGACGGATGGAGAAATTTTTTCTTTCAATACTTCGTGGCGCCTGATGATAGGGGCCAAGTCAAGAGAAAGCTTGGAAGGAAGCTGATTTCCTATGTTTTCTAGTAACTGTTGCCATTGATTACAGCTTGATGTGGTGCTTTCAATAATTTGATCTACATCGAGTAAAGTAAGCTGCTGAGGGATATCCTTTGAAGTAATCCAGCTACTTTGAACGTCAGGCTGAGCGACAATGCCAAAAAGAATTTCCTGAATATAGCTTGTGATGATGTTTTTGGTACGTTCAGGAGATAAAACTTGTTCTTGAATGGCTTCACTAAGAATTTGAACTTCCCAAAAAGAGCCTGTTCCTTGCTCGGCGTTCATTTTTTCAACCATCCTACTCATCCAGGCTTGTGAGATGAGTGTTGGACAATGCTGCTTCAAAATACGCAGCCATCGTTTGTTTCTATGAACGCTTGAAGTTGCCCAAATAACTCGTCCTAGGTATAAGTAGATATCCCAAGTTGTTGAATCATTGATGGAAGAGGTGATTGACATTTTGCCAGATGCCTGAATGACCTGACTTTGTTTCAATTCATAAAATAGATCTGAAACTGCTAGTTTTTCGCTCACCAAGACACCTCTGCTGGATGGTAATTGTTGACAGGATTTTGGATTTATATCCAATAACTTTATTGAGTTAATTTAATCTTTAAAAGATTTAAAGCTAGCAAGGCATGAAAAACATGTTTATTGTCTTGGTTGAGAAAAATTGAAAGGTTAAAAATTTTTAACCCTTGAATGTGTGAGTTTGACCCTATTTGTGAATTAAAATGCTAATGATGACCTGTGCTTATAAACTGGAATCGGTCTATTTTTTCTCAAATTAAAACTACATTTTTTGAGATGAAGCATTGCAGAGTCATGGGGAATTCAGTTTTTTCTAATTCCCTTTATTTTTATTATTGCTAACGCAATGCCAATTGGCCTCAGTAGTTCTACTGAAGCCAATTTTGTGTAGATATGAAATTTTATGCCTGTATTTGCCGTTTAATTGCCCAACCTATGAGGTGTAGCTTTGAATTTATAGTGTTGGGTTGCTAGAATGGCTAGGGCTACCTCATAAAAGGTGGACGTACGATAAGTTGTGAGTGCCATAATGGGCACTCCAAGCCAAATTAAGCTTCTCGAAACAAGCAACGAGCCAAGATACAGAGCCTCGCGTATGCGCTTCATAATGCTGAAATAAGAGCGAGAAGCGACGTTCTAAGTGAGGTTTGACTTTATTGCAGAGTAAAACAACCTTGAGTAATAACCCCACTGTAACTGTGGAACCTAGGTTGTTGAGCAAGTCCATAAAAATGGAATGATTTGGTTGTTGCCGACTTTCAACCACCATGAAATTCAGAAGCTGATTGCAGGTGCGCACGGTCAGGAAATCATTCACCCCAGCTAAGTCTTGCTCAGGATATAAGTTGTTGAGATAGATCTTGAGCTGACGGTTGAAATGACATTGACCAAATTTGGCAGGCACGCTAGAGGTGACGTAGTCGTGTAAAGCGTCTTTAAATTGGCTATAAACTTGAGGTTTATTGCCTGGGGTCCAAAATTGATGGGCCATATCTTTGTATGTGCCGCGGTTATCAACCTTTGCAATATAGTGCTTAAGGGTTGAACACAGTTCTTTGTGAGATAAAAGTGTAGGGTTATCAATAGGAATGATCCGCTTTTCCTCAGCTATTTGTTGAGGTCGGATTAAGGTATGGGTTAAATAGTTGGATAAATTACTGTCAAACTGCTTTCTGGCATTTTGTTGGGCTGCTGCAATCATATTGTTGTAATCCTCGCCCTCCTCTTGATTGTTTAAACAATGGGAGTAAAGGTAAGGATAGCGATACAGCAGGCTAGACAGAGGACGACGTTCGTCTTGATCATTTTTGGGGTTTAAAAATTCAGACAATTGCCGAATTTTTTGGAAATATTGGCTACGGACATATTCTTGAATTAAGAATCTAAGCCGTCCTGTTCGGCTAGGTTGACCTACGATGACTGAAGGCCCTCGACATTGGTGCAGCATTTCCACAAACTGTACGATTTTTTCGCGGTACAGCGGGTTCATCTGCCAACGGTTAATGACAATGAAACAGCATCGGTTAAAGAAGGGTAAGAAGTTATGCTTGGCGTCACTGTTGCCCACTAATTCATGTAAGGCCGTTCGCACATAGGCTTCTGGATACGGGCCACTTTGCACAAACAAAATCTGAAACCGTTGCAGAACCTGGTCTGCTGTTTCTGTCCTAACACAGTGGAGCAGATGTTCGTAGATCCGTTTCTCTAACTGTTCGGTCGAACAATTGCGCTGAGAGTCTAAGACGTTCACGGTTGTACTTGCACCTTCATTGCTAATGAGCTGATCGTTGGGGTTACTCAGTTTTAGATACGATAAGCTACTCCTAGCTTGGCTTGCGCCTTTGGAAATGCATGTGATTTCCGTCACAGGTTAAACCCTTCCAGACCTACTTTTAGGGTGGAGCATTTAGAACTGAAGATTGACACGCTCTAGGGCGAAATGTATGCCAGAACTGACCGGTTTAGTGCCCTAGGGATAGATTTATGCTGAACACAGGTACAACTCAATGGCGGTTCTCTCTTGAGATAGAACTTTTCTGCGCTCTGGGTAAGCCTCTCCAGAATTAGAACTTACTTCAGCTTTTGAACCGTGCCTGGGGTGAAAATCTATCTTTTCCTGCGCTCACCCCTGTTTTGAGCCAGAACCTTTTCCAAGAAGGGATTTAAAGGGTGGTGCGATCGCCCATTGTTCACTACAACTGCTAGGGTATTGACTCTTGAGACTTTGAGGCACAAGACGTTCAATTAGTTTTCCCAGTTTTGCCTTTGCAGCCCTCTCCACTATGGGTGCAAGTTCGATTGCTTGCAAAACC
>DATNQK010000738.1:0-7000 GCA_036704065.1 Stenomitos sp. | reverse complement strand
TGAAATTTCACTTCCTTTATACGAATGAAGAAATGGGGTACTTTTACTTCCCTTGCAGCGTTTTGTGAATGGTGTCGAGCTTGTTGATCACTCCATTAATGCGGGTGCTGCCAGTCGTCATGCCGTAGCTGAGGATGAGGATCAGCATGATGGTACTGAACACTCCCCAACCCAAACTAAATCTCGATGTCAAAAGCAGATCTCGGCGTGTGATCGCGATCCACCGTTTCACTTGCTGGGGGTTTAGGGTCTGGTGGGACTGGCTCGACTGGGGTTGGTTTTGGCTCTCGTCGTCGGGCGTTGGGCTTTCCTTCAGGCTGTCGTTCAACTCTTGGGAAGCTTTCTGCTTCTTGGACTTCGACCGTTTCCCCTCTGCCTGCGTCTTCTGGCTCGGCAACTGGAGCATCACCACCTCCATCACTGTCTGCATCTTGGCGAACAGCGGTTTCCAGCCGTTTAAGATGCTGTTCAAATCGGTCGTTGCTTTCGCAAAGCCGATGGTTTGTTGCTCTAAGGCTTTCAGTCGATTCTCTAATTCGCTCAGCAAGCGCGTCCCCTGCTCGAACGAGTTCGCGCAACGCTGTTGCTCCTGAGTCGTCCGCTGCATTTCTGAGGTATTCTCTAGAATCGCCTCCACCAAGCGATGATTCGATTTGGCCGTCTCCTGCTGGCCTTCCATTAACGCCTGGTTGGTGCGAATCCATAAATCCAACTTTTCCTCTATCCTGCGGAACTGCTCTTTGTTTGAAAGATGGTCAGCATTGAGTTGCCTTGCTAGATGCCCAATCGCTTCTTTGAAATCCACAAACTCCAAATGGCGATCGCCTCCAACTTCAGTTGCAACTTCTGCAACCTGTAATTCTGGCTCACCTTCTTGCAGGGGTTGAATGTTCCCATTGCCGTTAGACATAGACATTCAGCTCTAGCTCGGATTGGAGAGAAGTTCCGGCATCTTGGTCGGATCAGCAGCCTTGCCATTTGCTTTAGTCGATTTGGTTTTTGGAACCTCTGCGGGTAATCCCAGATAGGCCGCTGCTTTGTTCAACTCGGGCAGCACACGACTCAAATATGCCTCCGCCAAAATCTTGTCCCCAAACGGCAGCTTGCCAATATTGAAGAACGACAGATTTTGTTCATGGATCAAGTCAAAAACCGATAATTCTAAAACAGGCAGCTCGATTTCAATGCCTTTGAATTCTAGAAACTGCTGGCGCGTCTGAGAAGCAACCCAGCGTGTAAAATCATTTCCGCTACTCTGACGCCACAATTGAGACTTAACCGCCACATAGTCCACAGCATCTTTGCAGAAGTCCTGCATACTCTGAAGACTGTTGATCGTGTTGTAATCGATGTTCAGTACCGTTGCCACCGTCAGGCGGTAGCCTAAGTCGTCTGATAACCGAAATGCATCAAACCGTTGAATCTGTTCGCGGGTGTCTTTCCCAGATGCGCCTGGTAAATCAATCAAGACCACATCTGGCTTTTCAGAGTCAATCTCTGTGAAGAGATTCTTCGCAGATGAGACATCCAAGAAGTTCAGCAGTTTAATCTGCTTCTGCTCTGCATTGTGATACCCAGCAAATTCTGGGTTTTCCACATCTGCGTCATAGCCCAAACACTTCACCCCTTGGCTCATCAAGTAATAGTAAAGGGTACGGTTGAAAAGGGTTTTGCCAGTTCCTCCTTTACCACCTAGCGTCAGGACAATACGTTTTTTGGGTTTACTTTCAGCCATACCATCTCCTTCAGATTAATTTTGAGAAGCTTCTGTAACGGGCGGTCTGACCCGATTGACATTGAACTCTGGCTCTTGCCAATGAGAGAATGAGCCGTTTTGACTCGTCCTCTCACTCATAGAAGTGGATTGTTCGCCTGAACTCCCTGAATCTGGGTGGGCAAGTTCCTCAACATCTGGCTGAGAAACATTAACAGCAACCTCTGAATTGGAATCACGCTCTAGTGCTTCCTCTAAAACAGGGTGTGATGGCGCTTTAGATCGCGATGATCGCTGCTGCTTCTGGGATGCAGTGGAAAGGCGCGATGATGATTTTTGCGCTTGTTTCACATCGTCACCATTCACAACCTCGTAGTAATAACGCCGAACCGTATTACCAGTGAGCTTCAGGTGGGTGGATTGCGCCAGAAGCTCTGCTATTCGCTCCCAGCTCACCCGACGCTTCCTCGCATCAGCAATCTCATCCAAGGCATCCTTGACTGTATCCCGACCGACACAGATAACATCAGACGACTTCTCCTTTGCCAGAAGTGACTTGAATTTTCTCAGCGATTGTCGATCTACTGGTTTCATGCCAGTGCTACTTGAGTCTCAACTTTGATCTCAATTAAATCTCAATCACAGCAAAATCTAACCGCAAATTGCAGTCTAAAAATGGCGTGATTTTTGTTGTAAAAGCTCTCAGAGTTATCTCACATCAGGAAACAGTAAAGATAACTCCGCAGAACGGCATATTTGCACGAAATACGTGCAAGACCGCTCTCAAATTTTGATTGAAGCTTTATACAAAATAGGTTACCACTTTTTTCCAATTTGTCCACATACTTTGTCGCATATAGGTAACTCAGCGCTCTCAATTGCTAAAAGACAAAGTATCTAAAACACTGACAACTCTTGCTCAGCATGGATTACAGCTATAGTATGATTTCATCTCAAACTTGCGAACAATCCTATCTCACCCACATCTCAACAAATCTGATGCCCGATTCTCAACAGACATTTCGATTTCATCTCAGTAATGCATCGGTATAATATCCCAAACCAATCTCATTTCATGAGATTGGTATAATTGACTAGAATCTCACTTACAGAGCCGAATCTATCTCAACTGATAGATTGCTTTAGTCTCAAAATGAGATGCATCAGATTCTCAAATTCTAAAATTGATTACTCTCAGACTGGGTTACAGATTTGTCTCAGCCTGAGTTACATATTTTTACAAAATGGAGTGACGAATCTATCTCAACACCTGTTCAATGCCGTTCTCAAACTAAGGTGATAATTTTCTCTCAAACAAGATAAATAATTACTCTCAAGTTAGAGCAACAACTTTATCTCAATACCAATAACCTTGAAGCCTCAGAAGCTGTTTTGTCCTTGTTCTAGATGAATCTCAAGACTCATCCCAAATCTATCTCACTTCTTCTGCCTATCGCAGTTTGAAGCAGGGTAACAGTTTAAGTGACACCGAGGGTAACGATTGAGCCTCAAAGTCTGTTGGATATGGATCAAAGTCTACGTTACAAGCGGGATAACAATTCAGGTGACAGATTTATCTCATAACCAGGTGACAGTCGTGTTCAAACAGAGGTGACTGAAAAGGTGACGAAAAAGGTAACTCCAAAGGTGACAGTTTTGGCCTGTCTAACCCTACAGCAAGATATGGCAACGTAGGCCTAGATTTTTCAGAACGTACAAAACCAATCCCTATCAAAATCAAGACGTGAGAGGCTGTTATGAACGACACGACTAAGCGATCGCCTAAACGAGAACACATCAAAGTCTGGTGTACTGCTGACCAGAAGGCGCGAGTGTTATCGAACGCACAGCGTAACGGTGCGAAGTCTACCAGCGAGTATCTGCTAACTTTGGGATTGAATGGTTTGACCGAAGAGTATTCAAGCGCGAGGCGAAAAGCGGATGGCCCCTTGCTCAATGCTGATGTGTATCTGAACTTGTTCAACATGATTGAAGCGCTGCAACAACGACCGGACGCAGGAACCGAGTTGGTTGAGGAAGCGATCGCACTGATTCACGAAGTACGACGAGACATTGCGATTAATCGGTTGCGCCATAACGCAGAGCGTGAGTTTGCCTAGCGAGGAAGCACATGCGGATCAAAGTAGTCAAAGGAAATGACCCTACAGGCTTGTGTCAGTATTTGCTGGACCCAGCAAAGCAAATTGAGGAAAAAGAGAACCCGATTCTGTACTCGAACATGAGCGGTCGTACTGGGGAAGAGTTAGCGGAAGAATTTCGGTTTGCAAAGACACTTAACCGCAGAGTGGAGACGAGCATGTGCCATTACTGCGTCTCCATGCCCCCTGGCGAACAAATCGGGCGCAATCACATCACCGCCATCTCCAAAGGGCTGTTGCAGAAGATGGGGCATGAAAAGTGCCAGTATTTCATCGTGCAACACCATGACCGCGAACATCGCAATGGAGTGCAGCATTGGCATATTGCAACCAGTGCGATCGCACTTGATGGGCAGTGGGTCAATGATGGATTCAACCGCAATCGGTTGCGCCAAGTTGAACAACAACTCGAACGCGAATTCGGACTGCAAGAAACTGTTATACGCTCTGTACGCGATCGCCATAATTTGACAACTGGGGAATATCGCCTCAAAGAACGCAGTGGGAAAATATTGCCCAAGGAAATGTTGTGGCAAAAGATCCAAAGTGCTGCTCAGGGGCAACAGACTTTTCCGCAGTTTGTCGAGCGCCTCCAACGCTCTGGCGTAACGGTCAAGTTGAACCGGATGGATGGACTCGATGGACTACAAGGAGAGGGCATTAAAGGGATTAGCTATGGCATCAATGGCGTTGCATTTGCTGGGGCAAAGCTGGGGCCTGCCTATAGCTTGCGTGGCATCCAACAGCACCTGGGGGTAAACTATGACCCTGCACGAGATGATGCTGCTCTAGGACAATTGATGAGCCATCCAGCCGCCTTTGATGCGCCTCATGCAATTCAACGGATTGGTACAACCCTCGAACAGATCCGCCAACGACGACTCAGGCAGCAACAGCAAACAGGAACAACGCTTAAACTTGTGGAACCGGATCAGAGCAGTACAGAGCAAAGCAGTATAGAGCAAAGCCCGATGGAACCAGATGCAGCCCAGCAGCAGCCACATAAACCCAAAAAACCAGATCTTGACCTGGAGCTTTGAGCTTTGATAGTCCACGCACTTTTGCTCCTGCTTTGCCTTCCGCTCGTGGTTGCGATTCACGAGCTGGGACATTTCTGGTGTGCTCGGGTGCTGAGAATACCGCTGGCTGAATTCTCATTCGGTATGGGGCCAGTCTTGAGGCAGTGGCAAACCAAAGAGACACGATTTACGATTCACCTCTGGCCTATTGCCGCTCACGTTCGTCCTGTCGTGGTTAAGGGTGGTGCTGGCTCTCTCGATCAACGCCTGATCCAAAACTGTTCCCTTTGGGTGCAGATCCTCTTTTTGGCTGGAGGCGCGATCGCCAACCTAGCCTCGGCCTATAGCGTATTGCTGCTGAGGGGCATGGGGAGTGATCGCCCTGTTGAGGGAATGGCTAATGCACTGCCGCAGTTCTGGCAACTGGTCGGGGTCGTTGGCGATCGTTTTCTGTCGCTGGTGTCCTGGGAGCGGTCTTCGGTAGGTCTGCCGCCAATGGATGTGCTACAGCAAATTGCCTTTTTAAGCCTTAGCTTTGGGCTGATTAATCTACTTCCTGTACCACCTTTTGATGGGGGACGGATTTTCGTGATTCTGCTTCGGACGTCGGGGACTATTAAGCTTAGGTGAGGGTGAGGCAGATCAGTCTCTTAAGATACAAAAAGTAAGTGAGCTAGACCCAAACAATGAATACAACAGCGGTGAGCTAATCTTTTTGATATTAACGCTTGGATGCCATACTGCATCACAACTGAGTAGGATTAATTTCTCACAAAGTTGCCCTCAGTCTCTCCAGTGGTAAGCACATAGCCATTGACATCCACTGCAATACCTTTACCTTCATCGTAGCTGCGAGCACCATCCTGACGCAGCCACAGTTGTTTACCATCAGGACTAAACTTGGCCACCCATGTATCAGTAAATCTGTTACTGATGCCGCCCTCTAGTACACCTTCAGTCCACCCAATAATAAACACATTGCCACTGCTATCTGTCGCAACGCTATTAGATATATCAGCACTTGAGGTGCCTAGTTGCTTTAGCCATCTTAGCGTGCCGTCAGGGGTAAACTTGGCTACCCATGCATCTTCAACGCCCTGATTGTTGCTCCCCAGTGAGCCACGGGTAGACCCAGTGATCAACACATTGCCGCTGCCATCCGTTGCGACACCCAAAGAAAAATCATGGTCTACGTCACCCAATTGTCTTTTCCACTTCAGAGTGCCAGCAGAGTTAAATTTAGCCACCCACGCGTCATAGGTGCCCTTGCTTGGACTTCCTAGTGAGCCCAAGGTCTCCCCAGTGATGAATATATTACCGCTGTTATCGGTCGCAACGGCGTAAGATTCATCCCAAGTTGAGGTACCTAGTTGCCTAATCCATACCAAAGTGCCATCTGGGCTATACTTAGCCACCCAAGCATCATAACTTCCCCTATGCTTACCTCCTAGCGCCCCATCTGTGATCCCAGTAATGAACACATTGCCCTTGCTATCTGTTGCGACGCCATAGGATTGATCCCAAGTTGAGGTGCCCAGGTGTTTTGTCCACAGCAGTGTACCATCTGGACTAAATTTAGCGACCCAGGCATCGAGTTGTCCCTTATAGTTGCCCCCCAGTGAACCAACAGTAGAACCAGTAATGAAAACATTGCCGCTTCTGTCCGTTGCGACGCCATAAGATTTTTCCACGGCTGAGCTGCCCAGTTGCTTGATCCAGATCAGTATGCCATCAGGATTATATTTAGCGACCCACACATCAAGTTCTCCCTGATTAGTGCCTCCTATTGAGCCAAAGGTCTCCCCAGTGATGAACACATTCCCGCTGCTATCCGTTGCGACGCCATAAGAGCCGGCATAGGATAGGGTGTTCATTTGCTTTCTCCACATCAGCTTTCTAATACCACTGGGTCCCACTTGATATTTGGCTACCCAAGCTGCAGGGAAACTAACCTTTAGCTTCACGTCTCGAGGTTTACCCTGCGGTTCTACACGATGGAGAGGATCAAATTTAGGTTTAGGCTCTACTGTGGGTGTACCTGCCGTATTGGGCAGTTGCAAAATTGCTAATAATGTCACGGTTACACTAAAGACACTGGACCATCGGTA
>DATNQK010000737.1:0-11744 GCA_036704065.1 Stenomitos sp. | reverse complement strand
TATATCAACTTTAATGGCTAAACGAAAAACAATTGCAAAAAAATTCAGAGAACGATTTCCAACAGGTAGGATAGGATTTGACGTTGTAAACAACGAGGCTGTTATGAACCGACTCCTTCAACACTGGCAGCATTGGGGGATAAGACGCTGGGTCGCATGGGGGCTCATCGGTTGCCTGTTGATGATAGGGATAGGAACACAAACGGCCTATTCAAAATCGTCCCGCATTAGCACAACCAATACGTTTAATGAAGTCGCTGAAGCGGCGGGTATTCAGTGGTCGGGCCAAAACGGCAATGATGCCTTTAGTGTGGCTTGGGTCGATTTTAATAGCGATGGACTCTCGGATTTGTGGATTAGCCCCCACGGTTACCGCACTAGCCCTATATCCAGACGACCACGGCTTTACCTCAACCAAGGTGGAGGCTCATTTCGCAATATCACCGATACAGTGTGGCCTGCCGGATTAGAATTTGACACCCACGGTTCATCTTGGGCTGACTTTGACAATGACGGTGACCCTGATTTACTGGTCGCAGTAGGTTCTGAACTGGGACTAGGGACAGGAGGCAATCTTTTGCTTCTGAATTCGGGCGGCAAACTCATTTTGCAAAACAATGCGCGGGGTTTGCGCTACGAACTCGGCCGGGGCCGTTCTCCCTTATGGTTCGACGAGAACGAAGATGGATTGCTCGATGTTTTTATGCTCACGTCTAAACGTCCAGATGGACAAGCACCTCCTGCGGTATTTCGCCAAAATGCATCAGGACAATTTAACGAAGTGACGGCTGCAGTAGGGGTGGATATCAACCGTCCAGCACGCTCTGCCCAACTGGTGGACTTAACGGGCGATGGCAAACTCGACATTAGTGTGCAAGGCACCTATGCATACCCCTTAAAGACCTACGACCCGACTCTATCACCATTTAAGGTTTTGACAGGAATTGTCCCGTTGCTCCAAGATTATCCAGCGGTTGACACCAAAGATTTTGAAGAAACCAAAGCCCCGAGAGATGCAGCGATCGCCGATTTCAACGGAGACCAACATGCTGATAT
Organism: Stenomitos sp.; assembly: GCA_036704065.1. Lineage (GTDB taxonomy): Bacteria > Cyanobacteriota > Cyanobacteriia > Thermosynechococcales > Thermosynechococcaceae > JAAURS01. Next base: position 10,688 of record DATNQK010000737.1, on the reverse strand, counting down.
CTTTCTGCCACGGGCTTTGGCAACCCGAACGCAAGCAAGCTTATTTATCGCTAGCGATCGCCGTAGCGCCGAAGCATTCTTCGTGCTGAATGCCAAAGGGGAACAAGGTATTACTTTCAACACGAAAAGCAACTTTAGCGTTGATTTTCTAGACCGCGATCCACCCACGTCTGATCAAATCTTTATTGGCGCAAGCGGAAAGCATCCCACCCAATCCTTTTTTGATTTATCTGCTAGCGACCCCGACAACATTGGTCTAGCGTCCCACACACCCGGCGTAGATACAGGCCTCTATATCGGTTACTCCCCTAGTACCCAAACCTGGAAAGCTGTTTATTCAAATAGCCGCGCTAACCAAGTGGGGCTTCTCATTCGCGGTCAATCCTCTGTATCTAATATTCAGACCCTCGGATTCACGTCGCCTCCGCTACGCAAAAGCGCCCTTAGCCCCAAACTGCTGGTGTACGATCCAGCGACAAAACGGTATGTGGATAGAACCGTAGCAGCAGGCCTGAATGCGCCAATCTTAGGCCAGTACGCCGTTGCCGGAGACTTTGACAACGACATGGATGTCGACTTGTTTGTGTCCTGTAGCCATGCCATGGGTGATGTCCGGGACGTCTTCTATCGCAACCGTGGTGATGGCACCTTTAGCGTAGATGCAAGTGCTATTAGCCCACCTAACGGCGTGGTCAGGCCCCACTTTACAGACTTCAGTTTGGGACCTAAGGTTGCAACCGCTGACTACAACAATGATGGCTTTTTAGATATCTTTACAACGAATACTGTCTACACAGCGACCCAAAAAACGTATCAGGGAACCCCACCCCAATTGTGGCGTAATACAGGTAATACTAATCACTGGCTAGAGATAGCCCTAAGAGGCACACAATCCAACCGAGATGGCATTGGGGCACAGATTTTGGCAACCACTGGAAGCAAGACTCAGCTGCGTGAACAGGGAGGAGGAATGCATCAATACGCCCAGAATCAACAGCGGGTACATTTTGGGTTAGGCGACAATACTAAGGTAGACCGTTTAGAAATTCATTGGCCTTCGGGTAAGGTGCAAGTCCTTAATAATGTTGGGGCAGACCAAGTGCTCAAGGTGGTGGAACCGACGACTGGTTCAACCAAGAAATCATTGCAGAAACCTTAGCCACAGCGTTTATTGCGATTGATACCGCCACTGGGCGAGTAACGTTCTCAGTCGACAGAAGGCAGCTTTTGGACGCATGTGTTGATCCAGCAAACCGCCAAAGGGCCAAAAGCAAGCTTGATCGCTTAAGTCCCACCACGAAATGGCTTCGATGTAAGGTTTGCTGTAGCACAGTGTATAGAGCTGCTCAACCCAATCGGCCTGGATGGTTTCGCTCCAAGGGGCATGCCAGAGGCCTCGTGCATCTTGGAGCAGGGATTGGGCATCAATCCCGGTGGCGGAGGAAACCCCTAGCTCTGTAATGTGGATGGGTTTGCCTAGTTGACTGAAACGCTCTAGCAAGCGATCAATTTCAAAAAAGTCTTGATCGGGATAGTACAGTTGCAGACCCATCACTTCAAAGGGAATGCCTGCGGCGATACAAGCTTTCAAGTATTGATAAGGGCTCCGCTGGGGTGGTGGATAGTAGGCCACGGCTTCTCCCCATAGGCAGCAGCAGTTGAGAATCCGGACAATGCGCGGGTTGGCTTGATGGGCTGCAGTGGCCGCTAACTGGGTGAGTTCTAAAAACTGTTCGGGCGTGTAGTGCAACAGGTTGGCCCAGGGGGCACCGTGGGCTTCATTGATCACGTCGTAGTAGGGAATGCGATCGCCATAGTGAGCCACAACCTCCACAATGCGTTGGTGCAGGAATCGCTTAAGTTCGGCATACGGTTGATTGCGTACCCAGTCGGGGACACCAACTTCATGGAACCACGCTAAGGGATGTCCCTTAGGGGTGATGCCATTGCGCTCCAGCCAACTGACCACTTGATCCCGTTGGGCAAACTCCGGTTTACCTTGTTGCGGTTCAAAGGGTTTCCAGTAGAAGGGCACTGTGGCAAAGTTAAACACCTGACGAAAATAGCGTTCGTAGTCTGGCCCCGCCTGAGGATAACCAAACGCATTACAGCCAAAGCGGAACGTGCGGGAGCGCTGATAGCGTCCAATGGTTTGCTGCGCTTTGGCAAAGACCAATTGCTCCCCTAGCCATAAACTCGCGGCCAGTGCCGTGTTGCAAGCATAGATCTGTGCGACATGGGTGGTTGTTGTCTCTGCTCGCCGCAACGCTGCGATCACTTCTTCAAGGCGATCTTCCATCTCGGCAGTAAAGGTAAACCCCATGCGTTGCCATTGCCGGAATGCAGCCTGAACCCGCTGGATCCGAGTTTGGGCAAAGGCGAGGTTGAGATTTAAGGGAAAGTCTTTAGGGGTTAGGCCTAGACCTTGACGATCCGCATACAACACCACTTCGCCAAATCCACTGACGGGCAACCGTAGGGCGATCGCAAAAGGCATTGCTGAGGGAACTGCCGACCACAAACACCCTACCTCTACCTGCCTAGGGGGATTGGGTAACGGCTCCTGTTGGAGGTCAAGAAAGTAAAGCTGATTCAATGCATGGCGAGACAAGGGCGTACCATCCGGTAGCCAAGCTTGCATCTTCAGTCTTAAGCGCGAAGCAGCAGCATCTGCAACAGAAGCCCGAGACAGCGCTAAACCGATACCCACACTGCCGCCCAACTGCAAAATTGTTCTGCGACGCATACCCACCTAAAAAACGCAAAAGGAGCTGCCTGTCACATCCAAGACGGTTCTGAATGCAAGTACCCCCCTGGGAGCGAACATCCAAAAGCCTAACCTTAAAACGACAGGCCACTCTCCTTCAGTGGGACAAATCCCTAAGATCTATCCTACCGGATTCAACCTGCCAATTCCCGAGGCGATGTGACTGCACGTATAAATGAGGTATTGACTGATGTCTTCTATTTAACCCCTAAAGGAGCATAATTTATTAAAATTTCACGATGAATCAGCAAAATTCAGGGAAATTGTCTTTTAAATTAACGATGTACATGTAGAGACAAACCACTGATATGGATTTCAATAAGACAACCCAAGTTGCACTGGATCTCCTGACCCAATTTGGCTTCAAAGTCGTTGGGGCAATCATTCTCTGGCTAGTAGGTCAGCGATTGATTAGCTTTGCTGTGAGTTTGATTCGTCGTAGCATGCGCGGCAAGCCAATTGATCCTACATTGGTGAATTATTTAGCTTCAATGCTGTCGATAACCCTAAAGGTTATCCTTATCGTTGCCTTGTTAGGCTTCTTCGGGATTGAAACAACTTCATTTGCTGCATTGCTAGCCGCTGCGGGTGTGGCGATCGGTGCAGCTTGGGGCGGATTGCTGGCTAATTTTGCGGCAGGTGCCTTTTTAATTATTTTCCATCCCTTCAGAGTTGGGGATTTTGTCACAGTGGCTGGTGTTACAGGAACGATTGAAGAAATTGGCCTGTTTACCACTACCTTAAATTCGCCGGATAACGTGCAAACGATCGTTGGTAACAACAAGATTTTTTCAGATACAATTCAAAATTTCTCGGCTAATTCGTACCGTCGAGTCGACTTAGTTGCGCAACTGAGCCACAGTGTCGAACCTCAAGATGCAATTCGTTTACTTAAAGAACGCCTTGCTAAGATTTCAAATGTGTTAACCGAGCCTGCACCTGTCGTAGAAATTTTGGAATTTACCTTGGCCGGACCTGTTCTAGCGATTCGTCCTTTTTGCCACAACGACCACTACTGGCAAGTGTATTTCGACACCAATCGCACCATTCGCGATACTTTTGGCGAAGCAGGTTTCCCCGTTCCAGAACAGCACTATGCGCTGCGTAACTAATTGGGGAATGATCCACTTGAGAGGGGATCTTTTGAGTTCTCCTTACATGCTTGCCCAACAGAAAATCTCGAACGTCTTCTTGTAGGGCAAGCTTGAAGAAGCGCTGCTGTATAAGTCTCTGTAGCCGATGAGGTGCTACTGCAAGACAAGAAAAAGGCCAGGGAGATCCTGGCCTTTTCTGTTTCTTTAATTCCAGTGCGCTAGAGAGGCGTTAGTCTTTGCCCATCCAACTGAACATTGCGCGTAGGTCCTTGCCCACTTCTTCAATGGGATGCTCAGCTTCGCGACGGCGCATGGCAGTAAATCCTGCTTTACCAGATTGGTTTTCTAGCACAAATTCACGAGCGAATTGCCCTGTTTGAATTTCATGCAGGATTTTCTTCATTTCTGCTTTGGTCGTTTCGTTGACGACGCGTGGGCCCCGAGTGAAGTCACCATACTCAGCAGTGTTGGAGATGCTGTCGCGCATTTTGGCTAAACCACCTTCAACCACGAGGTCAACGATCAGTTTGACTTCATGAAGGCATTCAAAGTAAGCCAGTTCGGGCTGGTAGCCTGCTTCTACAAGGGTTTCAAACCCTGCTTTGATCAAAGCACTGAGGCCACCGCAGAGCACGGCTTGTTCGCCAAACAAGTCTGTTTCGGTTTCTTCGCGGAAGGTGGTTTCTAGAAGTCCCGCACGGGTGCCACCGATGCCTTTGGCATAGGCCATTGCGCGATCGCGGGCTTGACCAGAAGCATCTTGATAAACTGCAAACAGCGCAGGCACACCTTGACCTTGAGTATAGGTACGGCGCACCAGATGACCTGGGCCCTTAGGTGCAATCATCACAACGTCTACATTAGAAGGCGGCACGACTTGCGCAAAGTGAATATTAAAGCCGTGGGCAAACGCCAGTACCTTACCTTCTGTCAAATAAGGTGCGATTTCTTGGGTGTAGACCGTCTTTTGCACTTCATCCGGCAGCAAAATCATAATAAAATCGGCTGCTTTTGCGGCATCTGCCACAGAATGCACTGCTAAACCAGCATTTTGAGCATGTTGCGCGGACTTACTGCCTTCATAGAGCCCCACAATGACGTTGACGCCGCTGTCCTTGAGGTTCAAAGCGTGGGCATGGCCCTGAGAACCGTACCCAATAATGGCAACGGTTTTGTTGGTCAATAAATCGAGATTGGCGTCAGCATCGTAGTACATGCGGGCCATGGGTGATGTGTCTCCTTCCAGCAAGCTTAAGCGGGTGCAAGTCTTTTATTCTACTCCGAAGTGTCTGCCTTCCGATCGCAGACCGTTGAAGGTGCTTTATCACAAGGCAACCTTACCCCCTTGAAATCCCTGCAAATCCTTTACGATTGCTGGGGTTATCGATCCCCCCAAGAAAGGTAGCTGAATTTAAATGGTTGAACTAAACACCTACTTTGGCAGGTTCAATCGGTGTCTTGAGTTTGAGCTCCAGCACTGAGCCTTTTTTCAAAACCACATCGCCGCCCGGACTTGCTAATACAAACGCAGTCGCAGCCGCAGCCCCTGCAAGTCCCCCATGCTTTTGTCCCATTTTTTTGCCAGCAAAGTGCCCTGCGGCTGTACCGCCTAGGACAATGCCGACATTTTTAATAAATTTGCCTTGGGTCTTGGTTTCTACTTTTGAATTGACGAGCGTTGCATTGAGCGGTTGCGTGCTTCCGTCTTTTAGGACAATTTCGTCAAATACTAAATGCAACCTTGCCTTTTTGCCCCGTTCTGCTTTGACGACATCTTCTAGATGCGCCTCTACCTTCGCGCCTTTCAAAACAGGATTGGCACCAATTAAGGGGCTTTTAACCGGTAGAGTTAACGGGTCTTGGTCACGATTTTTAGCGGTGGAAACCTCTTTGGGTAAGGACACCTCAAAGGTTGTGCCAGCAGGAACGACTTGAGTTTGGGCAGGAAGTTTTGCTTGATTTTGTGCTTCAGGGCTTTTGCCGCAAGCGACCAGACTGCTGACGCACAGCACTCCTGCCAAGACTGGAGCAAATTGTTTCATGACGTTTTGATGGCGATATGAACAATTTTATTCCAGCATTTCAAGCTAGAAATGCGTATCAAAGTATACACTTTTTAATCGTGGGTTCATCTCAATCTACGGCCCATTCATTTGTCCGCTCAACGGCTGTCGTTTAAGGCAGCAGGCTATAATAAAGCGGAAATTGGATGCCGTGCCGTTCCGTTTTTTTCTTTCGTCAAAGGCCGTTTCGATGTCCCACGGGTCATTTTCTGCCAAGCATCCAATGATTGTGGGCGTATCGGGTGCTTCCGGTTTAATTTATGCGGTTCGTACGCTGAAATACTTACTTCAAGCCAACTTTAGCGTGGAGCTGGTGGCCTCGAAGGCGACGTTTCAAGTCTGGCGGGCAGAGCGTCAGATACAAATGCCTGCTGAACCAGAGAAGCAAGAACAGTTCTGGCGATCGCAGGCAGATGTCTGGACCGGACAACTGACTTGCCATGCTGCCACCAATGTCGGTGCGTCCATCGCCAGTGGCTCGTTTAGGACGGCAGGGATGCTGGTGATTCCCTGTAGTATGAGTACCGTCGCCAAACTGGCGGCAGGGCTCAGTACCGACCTGTTGGAACGGACAGCGGACGTGCAACTGAAGGAAGGACGCAAGCTCGTCATGGTGCCGCGCGAAACTCCGTTTAGTTTGATCCATCTGCGCAACATGACTGCCCTAGCAGAAGCAGGTGCCCGCATTGTGCCAGCGATTCCTGCGTGGTATCACAATCCCCAAACTATTGAGGATTTGGTTGATTTTGTCGTCGCCCGTGCCCTCGATCAATTTGAGATTGACTGTGTGCCACTCAAGCGCTGGCAAGGGCCTCAAGACAACGTGGCTCAGGAAGGTCTAGACTTTTGATCGAGCAATTTACTTGGGCGATCGCCCATGATCGTCGTTGCCCGTCTCCTTACCAAGGCGAGTCGGGTTCCTGAGCACTTGAACGAAATAAAGGGTAGCAAAACCATAGAACCATGTCGCAACCGTCTTCCGCTGAACGTTGGCAATTTTGGATTGATCGCGGCGGCACGTTTACCGATATTGTGGCGCAGCGCCCAGACGGCACTGTAGTCGTCCATAAACTGCTGTCTGAAAATCCAGGTCGCTATCGGGATGCTGCCATCCAAGGCATTCGTGAGGTGCTGGGTCTGCCGCCGGATGCCCCCCTGCCCACCCATCAAATTGCTGCCGTCAAGATGGGTACCACCGTGGCCACCAATGCCCTACTGGAGCGCAAAGGCGATCGCACGTTGTTGTTGATTACCAAAGGGTTTGGTGATGCGTTGCGCATTGGCTATCAGAACCGCCCCAACCTATTTGCACAGCACATCTTGCTGCCAGAAATGCTCTATGAGCGGGTGATTGAAGTAGACGAGCGCTACTCTGCCCAAGGGGAAGTATTGCAACCCCTGCGCTTAGACGATGCGTTGGTGACTGCGCTGCAAGACGCCTATGCCGACGGCTTGCGCGCTTGCGCCATTGTGCTGATGCATGGCTACCGTTACCCTCGCCATGAACAACAACTCGCTGAATTAGCCCGACAGATTGGATTCACCCAAATTTCTGCCTCTCATCTTGTCAGCCCCTTGATGAAGTTGGTCAGTCGGGGCGACACAACCGTTGTAGACGCTTATTTGTCACCCATTTTGCGGCGCTACGTGGATCAGGTTGCGGCACAGTTGGAGGACGGGAATGGGGCGATCACAAACCAAGCGAGTCCCCAGTTGCTATTTATGCAGTCCAATGGCGGCTTAACGGATGCCCATCGCTTTCAAGGCAAAGACAGTATTTTATCTGGCCCAGCAGGTGGCATTGTGGGTGCGGTAAAAACCAGTGCCATGGCAGGGTTTGAGCAGATCATTGGGTTTGATATGGGTGGCACTTCCACCGATGTTTCGCACTTTAATGGCGAATACGAGCGCACCTTTGAAACTGAAGTGGCTGGCGTGCGGCTGCGTGCGCCCATGCTCTCGATTCATACTGTGGCTGCTGGTGGCGGCTCCATTTTAGGGTTTGATGGCTTTCGCTATCGGGTGGGGCCTGATTCAGCAGGGGCGTTTCCGGGGCCAGCCTGCTATCGCCAAGGTGGGCCGCTGACAGTGACCGATTGCAATGTCATGGTCGGCAAGTTGCAACCTGATTTTTTTCCGGCGGTGTTTGGCCCAGAGGGGAATTTGCCGTTGGATTTTGAGGTGGTACAGCAGAAATTTGCTGACCTTGCAGCACAGATGCGCCGTACCCATGCAGATGAACGCGACCCTGTGCAAATTGCCGCTGGCTTTCTGGCGATCGCAGTGGATAAAATGGCCAGCGCCATCAAAAAAATTTCGGTACAGCGGGGCTACGATGTTTCCGACTATACGCTCTGTTGCTTTGGGGGCGCAGGGGGGCAGCATGCCTGCCTGATTGCCGAAGCCCTGGGGATGAAGCGAATTTTCTTGCATCCCTATGCGGGGGTTTTGTCGGCCTATGGCATTGGCTTAGCCGATTTGCGAACCCTGAAAGAACAGACTGTAGAATTGCCTTTAACACACCAGACCCTGCCAGAACTAGAGCAGATCCTGGCCCAGTTAGCGACTGCGGGACAGGCAGACATTGCAGCCCAAGGCATCCCTGAAGCGAACATTGAAGTGCTGCGCAAAGCACACCTGCGCTACCAAGGCACGGACACAGCGCTCAGCATTGAGTATGGGGATGTAGATGGGATGCGATCGCACTTTGAGGCGGCTTACCGTCACCGTTATGGCTTTATCGTCCCCCATCAAGCGTTAGTGGTCGAAGCTGTCTCTATCGAAGCGATTGGGCATAGCACTGTTGCCGCCGAACCCACGCGGCAAGCGCATCGTGCCACCGCATTACAACCTGTCGCCACTGTGCCTGTTTTTATGGGGGGTCAATGGCATCACACCCCGCTTTATCAACGCAGCGACCTCCAGTGCGAAGATCGCATTGTTGGGCCTGCCCTGATCGTGGAACCAACGGGTACCAATGTGATTGAACCTGGATGGACTGCCATCGTTACAGCCCAAAATCATCTCATTGTGGAGCGCGATCCGGCACTGCTGCCCCATAGCCCCACAGCCGAAACAGAACGTCGCCATCCACTGCACACAGCCACCCCAGACCCTGTGCTGCTAGAGATTTTTAATAACTTGTTCCGAGCGATCGCAGAAGAAATGGGCATTGCCCTACAAAACACCAGTTCATCCGTCAATATCAAAGAGCGCCTCGACTTTTCCTGTGCCATTTTTGATACAGCAGGCGAACTGGTTGCCAATGCACCCCATATTCCGGTTCACCTTGGCTCCATGAGCGAGAGTGTACGCAGTTTAATGACCGCACCCGGCATTGTCTTGCAGCCTGGGGTCGTCTACGCATCCAATAATCCTTTTAATGGCGGCACGCATTTGCCAGACATTACCGTCATCACCCCCGTTTTCCTGCCCAATGACGATAAACCACAGTTTTATCTAGCCTCACGGGGCCATCACGCCGATATTGGCGGCATCACCCCTGGCTCCATGCCACCCCATAGCACCTCTATCGATCAAGAAGGCATCTTGCTTGATAATGTGCTGCTGGTAGAACATGGGCAGTTCAGAGAAGCAGAACTCCTAGATTTATTAACGAATAATTCCTACGCAGCCCGTAACCCAGCACAGAATATTGCAGATCTCCGCGCACAGGTGGCCGCCAATGAACGCGGGATGCAAGAACTATTACGCATGGTGCAGCAATATGGCCTAGAAACCGTACAGGCTTACATGCAACACGTTCAAGACAACGCAGAAGGCTGCGTGCGTCGTGCAATTGAGGTGCTCCAAGACGGAGCATTTTTTTATCCGATGGATGATGGAAGCCAGATTTGCGTCAAGGTTGCCATTGATGCAACCAACCGTTCTGCTTGCATTGACTTTACAGGCACGTCACCGCAACAATCGACGAACCTCAATGCACCCCTTGCCATCTGCAAGGCTGTGGTGTTGTATGTCTTCCGCACCTTGGTCGATGATGATATTCCGCTCAACGCAGGGTGTCTCAAACCCTTAGAGATTATTGTTCCGCCAGGATGTTTATTAAACCCCCAGTACCCAGCGGCTGTTGTGGCGGGTAATGTAGAAACTTCCCAGGCGATCGCCAATGCCTTGTATGGGGCACTGGGCATCATGGCTGCATCTCAGGGGACGATGAACAGCTTTACCTTTGGCGATGCACAGCACCAGTATTACGAAACCATTTGCGGCGGCTCCGGTGCAGGGCCAGATTTCGATGGCACGGATGCTGTTCAAACCCATATGACCAATTCCCGCCTTACTGACCCAGAAGTGCTAGAGTGGCGCTTTCCAGTTCTGGTGCAAGCGTTTGGCATGCGATCGCACAGTGGTGGGGCAGGTCGGCATCGGGGTGGTAATGGCGTGATCCGGCGCATCCAGTTTCACGCGGCCATGACCGCAGCGATTTTATCTGGTCATCGCACGATACCGCCCTTTGGTTCAGCGGGAGGCGAACCAGGGGCGGTGGGACACAATCGCGTCGAGCGCTGCGAAGGAGCCGTTGAGGTACTGAGCGGTAATGCCGAAGTGCAAATGGAACCTGGTGATTGCTTTGTAATTGAAACCCCTGGCGGTGGTGGATTTGGAGTCGAGTAAACTCTCTAGATGCCTTAATTTTGATAGCTTGAGTGGGCGATGACACAACGCATCTTAATCTTAGGCGGCACAAGTGATGCCGCACAGTTAGCAGCCCGTTTAACGGCTCTCCCTAACCTGGAGGTC
>DATNQK010000736.1:0-5048 GCA_036704065.1 Stenomitos sp. | reverse complement strand
CTTTAGGCTGAAAAAGCAGCCCGCAAACAGATTCTAAAAATCATCACCGTCTGGATCGAACTGCTCAGCCACCGAGTCGTCAATGAGGGCGTAATCATCTGCCGGATCAATGCCGTAAACATTACGTCCTAACTCGGAACGTTTTGATGAGCTATCCCCACCAAACATTTCCTCGTCTTCAGGATCAACAATCAATTCGCTAGGGTCGCTAAAGACATGTTCTAGTCCATAGGTACGAGCGGTATGGTCGTCGATGACGTCTTCGTCATCTCGGTAACCACCATTTTCGTAGGCAGCTTCAGGATCATTTAATCCAGCCGAAAACTCTTCATAGGTATTGAAACCTGTACCCGCAGGAATCAATCGTCCGATAATGACGTTTTCTTTCAAGCCGCGCAACCAGTCAGACTTCCCTTCAATGGCTGCTTCGGTTAACACACGAGTGGTTTCTTGGAAGCTGGCGGCAGAAATAAAGCTGTCGGTGTTGAGCGAGGCTTTGGTAATCCCCAGTAACACAGGGGTATATTCAGCAGGCGCACCACCCGTAATGGACATGGCTTCGTTGACTTGCTCAGCTTGATACAAGTCAATTAATTCGCCTGGTAGAAGTGTGGTGTCGCCACCATCGTCAATCCGCACCTTAGAGCTCATTTGCCGCACCACTACCTCGATGTGCTTGTCCGCAATATCAATCCCTTGGGACTGATACACAGACTGCACTTCGTTTACTAGGAAGGTCTGAACTTTTTGCAGACTAATAAGCGCTGCCTCATACAGACCATAAGACTCACGGTTCAAGCGGAAATAGATTTCCAAAATGTCGTGAGGGTTGATAGGACCATCTGTGACAGGCTCACCTGCTTCAACCCGCTGGCCATCCCCAACCATGGGGTTTTGTCCAGGGCCGGTCGGATAGTCAGTGACGGTACCATCGCTTTCAACCACTTTGATATCCACTGAGTCGTCTTCGTTATACAGAAGCTGCACAGTGCCTGGTCGGTTGGCAAGGGTACACATTTCTTTGGGTTTACGAGCTTCTAAAAGTTCTTCAATCCGCGGAAGACCCTGAATGATGTCGCCTGTCTTAGCCCGTTCGAATACCAGCAGTGCGAGATTATCACCCCGTTGTACCAAGTCTCCGTCGTCAATTTGCAGGACAGCACCGGGTGAAACCAAGTAGGGTCGCGCAATACGCAACGTGAGCGTACTGCCTTCAATGCTCACAACTTGAGCCGATTCAGGCGCCACAACGCCTTCGGCCAGTTCATCCCCAGCCCTTACCAAATCTCCAGCTTTGCACGTTGCAGAGGCATTGGATAAGTCGACATCCTGAAGATCATGTTGGGTGACAACCAAGAGACGACGAATGGTTTCACCATCGCCACGAATCCCCCGAATCAAGCCTCCTTGTTTGGCCTTGATTTCTGTCCGCGCAACGACAGCCCCTGGCTCAATTTGCTGACCATCTTCAACCAGAAGACGAGTGAGCGTACTACCTTGGGTTTGATCGGCAGAAATATCTCGTCGCAACACCAAAGACTCTAGAATCACCAATTGCAAACGGGCAATGCTTGCGTCTTTCTCATCTGGGATGACTTCAATGTCTGCTGCAAGCTGAGGTGCATCAGTATCGATGTCTAAAACCAGTTGAGTTCTTAAGAGGTCCAGTCCTTCTACAGACTTGACGCGTTCACCATCTTTATAAGGCAAACGCTGGACAGCTCTCAGTTGGATGGAGCGCCCTGCTTCGTTGATGGACTCTTGCGAAGGTACGGAGGGTTCATCGGGTACGGGGTATTCCACCACAGGACGCAATAACATTGCATATCCTTCGGGTGTTTCCACACACTCGACGTAGCGCAGCTCGGTCAAGGTAAGACCAGGCACCACTTCTTCGCTGGGATTGGCAAAGGTCCCATTTTTGGCCATTACAGCTTCGGGGTCGTCCACTAAGTGCAGTTCACCTGGCTTAATTACGATCTCGCGCAAGATGTCATTCTTTTGCGTGACCTCTACGACACCACTGCTTTGGCAGAAGATGTCTTTGACGACTTCTGTGCCTGCTTCGACGTACTGCCCATCTTCGACCATCAACAAGGAAATGTCCTTGTTCACTTCATGGGCTTCTTCAGGGATCCACAGTAATGTGCCGCCCTGGACGACTTCGTAGCCCTGTTTGGCTTTGCCGCGTTTGGCAACGTCGACGCCTGAAAATTTAAGGATGCCGCCTGAAGTGGTGCGATAGCTATCGTCAATCAGCTCAGCTACAACTTGGTTATTGAGCACTTTGGTGCCAGGTGCAGCTTTGAGTAAAAACTGCTGGTTGTTCTGCGCTTCAATGATGTATTGATCGCGACCTTGATGGCTTTCTAGGTGAACTTTGGCGGTGTCCAGCATTACGGAAGCCGTAATGATTTCTACTTCGCGGCTCCCTTTGCCATCCACCTGTTCAGGAAGACGAACAACGCCCCCATGCTCGGTAACCAGTTTGGTTTCGGCCAGAACATCATTGGGCTCGATGCGATCGCCATTGCTAACCGTAGGCTCTGCTCCAGGGGGTAGGTTATACACCTCCCCAGCGAGAACCCACACCAATCCGCCCCGAGGTGCAATGCGGGTGGTATTGCCTTGGCGATCGCGTTTTTCTTCAGGGACCAAATTATAGAATTGGACTTCACCTGCCAAGTCAGAAGCCACATCCTTGGTCACTTTTTCCGTACTCTTGCGTACGTTACGGCTGTTATTGACGACCTCACCCAACTGCTGCCCTTGTTTCGCCGTCTGACCGTCGGCAAACATTAAGGTTGAGCCTTGGGTGATTTCAAAGACTTCCTTGCGGCCACCCCCCTCAAGGGTTAACTGAGTATTGCTCTCAGCGGTATAGGCATCTTCCCCGTGACGGGTACGGAAGGGACGCATCCGCGCATTTTTGGGATACTTCACTTTGCCTGAAAATGGTGCGCGCACTTGCCGCGCCATTTCTGCCGTGAACACACCACCTGTGTGGAAGGTCCGCATGGTGAGCTGAGTACCAGGTTCACCAATAGACTGGGCTGCAATAATCCCTACTGCTTCACCAATATCCACGAGGTGAGCATGGGCTAAACTCCAGCCATAGCAGTGTTGGCATACCGAACGGGCTGCTTCGCAGGTCAGCGGCGATCGCACAATCACCTCTTCCACGCCTGCATCAACCACTGCTTGAGCCAACTCCTCAGACATTGCACCATTTTTAGGCACAATGACCTCACCCGTTTCAGGATGAACGACGTCATGCAGCACGACCCGACCCAACAGGCGATCGCGCAGCTTAATCAAGACCTTATCGCCGTCCATCATGCTACGCACCGACAAACCGCGTTGGGTTCCGCAGTCATTCTCACGGATGATCACATCCTGAGATACGTCGACAAGTCGGCGGGTGAGATAACCAGAGTCAGCCGTCCGTAAGGCCGTATCAACCAGCCCCTTCCGAGCACCGTAGGAAGAAATAATATACTCGGTAACCGTTAATCCTTCGCGGAAATTGGTCTTAATCGGAAGGTCAATAATTTCCCCTTGGGGATTTGCCATCAAACCGCGCATCCCGACCAACTGCCGCACCTGAGACAGGTTTCCCCGTGCCCCAGAGAACGCCATCATGTAGACCGAGTTCAGCGGATCATTAGAACGAAAGTTGCGAACAACCTCGTCTTTGAGTTCCTCACTGGTTCCGTTCCAGGTATCGATTACCTTTTGAAACCGTTCCACCTCAGTAATTTCGCCACGCGTGTAGCGGTCTTCGGTGGCACGAATCTCTTCCTCTGCAGTTTCTAGGAGCTCGCGTTTGCCTGGGGGAATTTGCAAATCCTCAATACTGATGGATACACCCGCTCTCGTCGCGTAGCGAAATCCCAAATCCTTCAAATTGTCCGCCATCTCAGCGGTACGGGCAGTCCCGTAATGGGTAAAGGCCCAACCCATCAGCGATTTTAATTCGCCCTTATTGACCACCCGGTTACAAAATACAGGGGGAGTCTCTTGCGGTTGAGCTTGATTCATATCGTCGTGCGTCATCATCTATCTCCCAATTAGCTGGCCAAAGAGTCCTGAATGGTCTTGTTGAAGATAATTCGGCCTGCCGTTGTCCGAATGTACTGAGACACTAAGTTTCCGTCTGCATCTTTGCGTACGCGACGAGACGGGTAGATTTCTAGAACAGAGCCATCGGAGCCTGTCTCAACTTGAGGTTCGGCATTTCCGTCGCTATCTTCGACTGGGCCATCATGGCGCACCCAAATCAATGCGTGCAGGTCAAGCTCCCGCTGTTCATAGCAGAGAATGGCATCGCTCATATTTGCAAAATATCGCCCCGCACCCCCCTGCTGTTTCGGATTATCAGCGGTGAGGTAGTAGCACCCTAACACCATGTCTTGGCTAGGGGTCACAATCGGACGGCCCGTTGCTGGAGACAGAATATTGTTGGATGCCAGCATCAGCAATCGAGCTTCTGCTTGCGACTCAATCGACAGGGGAACGTGAACAGCCATTTGGTCACCGTCGAAGTCAGCGTTAAAGGCTGGGCAAACCAGGGGATGCAGTTGAATGGCACGGCCGTCTACCAGCAACGGCTCAAAAGCTTGAATCCCTAATCGGTGAAGGGTTGGTGCTCGGTTGAGCATCACGGGGTGCCCTTTAATCACCTCTTGCAGCACATCCCAAATGGCTGGGTCGTTGCGTTGGATCAACCGCTTCGCTGCCTTGATGTTGTTCACCAAGCCCTGACGAATCAGACGATGGATCACAAAGGGTTGGAATAGCTCAATGGCCATTTCCTTGGGCAACCCGCACTGATGAATTTTCAGTTTAGGGCCTACCACAATTACAGAACGTCCCGAGTAGTCAACCCGTTTACCCAGAAGGTTTTGGCGGAAGCGCCCTTGTTTCCCTTCAATAATGTCAGAGAGCGACTTGAGTGGACGGTTATTGGCCCCCACGACAGTCCGACCGCGACGGCCATTGTCGATCAGTGCATCCACCGCTTCCTGAAGCATGCGCTTCTCGTTGCG
>DATNQK010000735.1:0-4314 GCA_036704065.1 Stenomitos sp. | reverse complement strand
TTGCTAGGAGCTGGGAGCTATTGGGCCGGAAAATCCCTCAAAACCAACGTCACAGATCCCCCTACCCTAACTGCCATTCAACGGTACCGTACTGGAGTGTTACTGGGCACAGGTACCCTAGCCCTACTATCCGGGGCGATCGCAGCCTTCGCAGCCCGTCGGACCATGCAACCCGTTCTGAGGGCCACCCAAGCCTCCAATACCCTCGTCAATCGCTTGCGGCGCGAAGACCTTGCACCCCGAACCCGTGTGGGGGGCAAAGACGAATTGAGCGCCCTTGAAACCAACCTGCAACTGATGGCAGACCAACTGCCCCAACTGCTCGCCACCCAAGAAGACGAAGCCGAACGCGTTCGGATTTTAATGAACATTACGCGCCGACTGCGACAAGCACTGTCGGAAGAAGAAGTGTTGCGGGTGGCCGTGAGCGAAATTCGGAACGTGTTTCGCACCGATCGCGTAGCCCTGTTTCGGTTCGACTCGGCAGAAGACGGCACCATCGTGGAAGAATCCGTGGCACCGGGCTGGCCCAAAATGCTATGGACTACGCTAGCCGATCCCTGTTTGGCTGACTATCTAGAGCAATATCGCAACGGTCGTGTGCGGGCAATTGACGATATCCACAATGCCGGACTCAATGATTGCCATATTGGACTGCTAGAGCGCTTTGCTGTGCAGGCCAATTTGATTGCTCCTATTGTCAAAAACAGTCAACTGTATGGCCTACTCATTGCCAACCAGTGCTCAGGACCACGGTTTTGGCAACAAACCGAAATCGACTTATTGAGTCAACTGGCCAGCCAAGTTGGCTTCGCCTTAGATCGAGCACGGCTGCTAGAGCAGGTTGATGCTCGGGCTTCTCAGTCTTACATGTTTATCGAGATTGCACGG
The DNA here is from genome assembly GCA_036704065.1 of Stenomitos sp. Taxonomy (GTDB): domain Bacteria; phylum Cyanobacteriota; class Cyanobacteriia; order Thermosynechococcales; family Thermosynechococcaceae; genus JAAURS01. The sequence continues at coordinate 3,423 of DATNQK010000735.1, read as the reverse complement.
CGCATTCGGTCGTCTTTGAACGAAGAAGATGTCTTGCAGACAACCGTTGACGAAATTCGTAAGGCCTTGGCTACAGATCGCGTCATCGTTTATAGCTTCGACGCGCAATGGTACGGCACCGTCGTCGCGGAATCAGTTGTGCCAGGGTTTCCTAAAACACTGTGGGCCAAGATCAAAGACCCCTGCTTTGCCGAAGGATATGTCTCGCAGTACCAAAGCGGACGCGTTCAGGCCACTCCCAATATTTACGAGGCAGGATTAACGACATGCCATCTGAAACAACTCGAACCCTTCGCCGTCAAGGCCAACTTAGTTGCCCCCATCCTCAAAGATGATCGGCTGTTTGCACTGTTGATTGCCCACCAGTGTTCTGGGCCGCGTAATTGGCAGCAGTCCGACATCGACTTATTTGCACAATTAGCCGCCCAAGTCGGGTTTGCCCTCGATCACGCTAGGGTATTGGCCCAAGTAGACACCCGTGCCGAACAAGCACAACTCTTCATTGAAATTTCACGGCGCATCCGCGAATCCCTCAACGAAGCAGACATCCTTAAAACCACGGTTGAACAAGTCCGCAAGGCCCTGCGAGCTGATCGCGTTGTGGTGTACAACTTCAACGAGGATTGGAGCGGATTTATTGCCGCCGAGTCCGTACTGGCTGGATTTCCCCATGCATTGGACTACAAAATTGAAGATCCTTGCATTCCACCAGACATGCGAGCGGCCTACTTGGCAGGACGGGTTGTGCCCACGGCCAACGTCTATGAGGCAGGCTTCCATCCCGACCATTTGCAGTTGATGAAGCGCTTAAAAATTCAGGCCAATTTAGTGGCCCCAATTGTCAATGGAGGAAAGTTATTTGGCTTACTGATTGCCCACCAATGCTCAGGGGTACGAGATTGGCAGCAATCTGAAATTGACTTATTCACGCAACTTGCCTCCCAAGTCGGATTTGCCCTCGAACATGCCAGAGCCCTGGATTATGTTGAACAGGCGTACCAGACGGCTGAGTCTATCTCGACCGACCAACAGCGCCAGTTAGGCGCACTACAGTCACAAGTGGAGCGTTGGCTGCACCAGAGCGGCCCTGCCATGAAAGCGCTCTCAGAGGACATGTTGCAACAGATGGAAGGCGTCACAGGCACCTACCAGCATCTCAAGACACTGACAGCTCACACCCAAGAGATGACAACGACACTACAGGAACAAGCCGCTCAGCAACAAGCCGATGCGGTTCTGTTGTCCCAAGGAAAAGTTGCGGTTGAAGCCCTACGGCTGAGTCTATCGGCACAGCAAAACCACAGTGCGATCGCCTTCCAGTCCTTGCAACAACTCAACGACCCGATGCAAAAAATTGCGAGTGTATCTCAACAGATGACCCAGTTGGCATCGCAAATGAAGTTGCAGGCAATGAACGCAGCCTTGGAGGCCACACGACGCGGAGACAATGCCCAAGAATTTGCCAGTATTGGCGAAAAAGTGTTGGACTTAGCGCGACAACTCGACGGCAGAACCACCGATTTGTCTGAGCTAGTAGATAGGTTCCAAAACAAATTAGCCACAGCGGCAGCGGCTGTAGCAGAGGTCGTTCCCCAAAGTCAGGCTGGATTACAGCAGCTCGACCAAGCAGAAACCGCCTTAGAGCACCTCGGCACATCCCAAACTCAACTACAAAACTGGATTGCAGCCATGGTGCAGTCTGCCCAGACCCAATCGGATGCTTCAATGGCAGCTAACGAGACCATCGTAGAGGTTGCCTCCCTAGCCAATCAAGCAACGGAGCAGGCGATCGCCATTTCGAGCACCTTAGAGCAGTTGGCTGCACTGTCGCGTGCAGATGCTGGTTAACCCACCAATGGCTTCCCCTTCCTCGCCCCTGGAACAAGCACGCCAACTGTTTCTCGCTGAAGTGATGGAACGGTGTCAACAGATTGAAGAAGGGGTGCTGCTATTGGCCCATGCACCCACTCCCTATACCCTGAGCAAGGTGGATCGGCAAATTCAGGCGATTCTTCAGGGCGCAGATCAAGTCGAGCTACCTGATTTGCAGCATCTGGCCTTAGGCTTGGCTACTTTGCTAGAGCACTATACCAACCAGCCCGAACGGTCTGACCTTGTATTCGATCTGCTGCATCCACTTTGCGAAGGATTGCGGATGGCCTGTGTTGCCTATCATCCCTTAGGAGAGGGTACCCCCACCCGCGAACTTGCCACCGTACAGATGCTCATCCCTAAGGTGCTGGAAACCTTAGAACTGATTTTGGCTCAACCATTTCCTGTAGAGTTGCAAACTCAACTGTTTGTGCAACAAACCCAGTGGATACACCACTGGAGCAACACCCTGCCCTTAACAGAGCTACACACGCTAACAACAGCCACACTCACATCCTTACAAACCTTTCCCCAAGCTGCTGCCGCAGTTTTTCCGGTGGCCCTTGCGGCATTCCAAGTGGCATCCCGCACTACCCTGCAAGACCCACCTGAGTCGAAGTCCATTCAACCTGAACCAGAATTGACGTTGGAGCGCACCTCTGACCTAACGGCTCAGGAGCACAACGAACCTGAAGCGGTCTTAGAGGTGAGCGGCTATCTGGTGGGGTTAACCCATCAAACCGTTTTTTGTGTGGCCACCGAGAGCATTGCCGAAATTGTATTGCCTCAGCCTCAGCAAATCCTTCGCGAAGCCGACCAAGACTGGCTGTTATGGCAAGATCACCGCTTAAAATTGCACCGCTTTAACGATCTGTGGGAATTTTCTCAACCCCTCACACTTTCACCTGGAACAACCGAATCATCAGGCCTGATCCTGGTGCTCACCCAAGGGTCTGAACACCTCGCCCTCGCGCTGACGGTGGATCGCTTGATTGTGGCCTCGCAGTTAACCCTCGGCCAACCCGATACCATCACCCGCCCTTGTCCTGCCAATTGTTATGGCTGGACCTATATTGATGGCCTATGGATGGAAGTCATAGATGTCAATCGTCTTTTGCAATCGTACTTAGAGGGTCAAGCCTATCTCGACAAGGCAGGAATAACCCCCTCAGAACTCACCTTTCAAACAGCAATGGATTGGAGTGTGGCCTGGGAAGACAGCACTTCCCAACCCGATTCTGCACCCGATTCCGCCCAAGACATACTCGCTCAGGAACCGCCCAGCGACTGGCCTGCCGCTGCCGTCGAACCCATTACTCTTCTGGTGGTAGACGATTCTAAAACCGTGCGCGAACTGTTGGCCTTAACGTTACGCGATGCAGGGTACTGTGTACTGCAAGCAGCCGATGGTCAAGCGGCGATCGCGCACCTACAAACCCAGCCTCACATTCGCCTCATTCTGTGCGACATCGAAATGTCAAACTTAAATGGATTCGAGTTTTTGCGCCATCGCTTGCAAAATACCCACTGGTCACATATTCCAGTTCTAAT
>DATNQK010000734.1:0-4633 GCA_036704065.1 Stenomitos sp. | reverse complement strand
GTCAATCCCAAAGCCGAGCATGACCCCACATATGAGAGAGTTCCAGGCAACTGTCATAAGGCCCATGAATTTGCGATCGCCCAACACAAGGGACTGACTTGGGCCGATGAGACTGCTATTACTAATCCGATTTGTCAAAGTTGTGTTCACTTTGTTACCTGTGGTGACCCTAGCATTGATCATCCACGCGGGAGTGGATTTCGTGCCTTGCGCTCCGAGTCGCTTAAAGCAACTCGCATTCGTATGAGTCCGGATCAATATCCGCGCAATTGGGAATCTGAGAAAACCATCAATATCTGGGACGAGGCATGTCAAACAATTGCTGTTTCAGACACATTAACCGTTGCACTGTCTGACTTTGATGGTGCTTGGGCAACCCTAGAACAGGAAGTACCCGACTTACACCAGAAATTAGCACCCATTCGACAGTCATTAAGACGCTTGTTGACTGGCCCACAACTTCGTTATGGGTACGACCGCGACCAGATCATGGCAGCGCTTCAGTTTGATCAATCCCGTCTGAATATGGATGAGATAGACCGTATCCGTGCTGCAAGTGCCATAAATCTTCGAAACCTGTTTGGCTTCATTAACCACATCGACACAACTGAAGTTGTGCAGAACATCAATAACCTCAAGTCCGAAATAGAGCAGCGTTCTATCAAACTAAAAACTTGTGAAACAGAAGCTCTCAGCCTTAGACAACTATTGACAAACTCTACAACAGGAATCTTGTTTGGCGGTATTGATGAGCTAGAGGTTAAAACACAGCTCAATAGTTTAACGAGCAGTATTAAAGTCTTCAAAGATGAAATCAAGAAGTTGAATCAGGATCTCAATAAACTTGAAGACGAGTATCAAGCCATCAAATCTGCCAATAAACGGATGCAGAATAGTAACTACTCTTACCAGCCAGAAGATTTAGTCAATACTTTTTCCCGTTGGCTAGCTCCTTTTTTGGAAGTTGTCACCGGCGTTACTCCTGGTACACTATCCATTCAACATGGGAAGCTACTGATTCACCGTCTAAAAGACCAACATAGACGTATCATTCACGCAGCCAGAGCCAATATTTTCTTGGATGCCACTGCTTCGGTTGATAGTCTCAGCTTTAGGACAGGTATTGCTGCTGAAAAAATCATTGTATGTGAAGCACTTCATGGGCAAGGCGCTACCGTCCATCACATTCAAATCCAAGATTTTGGTCTAGCTGGGAAACATCGTGCCCAAAGTACTGACGAACGCATTAAAGCAACCATTGAAGGCATTCATTCGGCCCATCAGAACTGTAACTCAGTTACATTCGACCATCTTCATAAGTCTGCTGTTACGAATGCCCAGGGAGTACATTTCAGGGATAGTCGCGGCGAAAACGCGTTCATAACCAATAATGTTTTTATCCATGTGGGGGTGCCACTGCCCAATATGGGAGCTGTGCGGATTGACCATGAGATCTTATCCCTCAATGCTCATACGATACCTACATTTGAAACCTATTACCAAGATGTTTGCGATGCAGAGCTAATGCAAGAGCTTGGACGCGATCGCGCACTACGGCGCACGGGTGACATTTTTCATTACTGGCTCACCGACCTGGAACTACCATTCACCGCTCATGCCATGAATGCTGCTGCATTGTCATTCGATGCAGCCTCACAAGCAGATATTACCAAAGCAGCGATCACCAAAGCTATTACAATACTTGCTAAAAACGGTGACAAACTGACTCAACAGGCGATCGCAAAAGCAGCGAATGTTACGCAGGGATGGGTGAGTAAATTTTTCTCAAGTATTGGCGGTTGGAGAGTTTGGCGCAAAATTATTACCAGTCTTTTAAAAGCTTCTTATACGGGTAGTCATAATTCTGATATCCCATTGGATTTGTTGAGTGATGATGAACGTTGGGTGGCTCAAGAGTATTTAGCCTTGTTAGTATCTGAATTTGAATCTGACCCCCTTGTTGTAATTGAATCAATGGTGGCGATCGCAATTAGTTATGGCAAGCCCGCTTGGGAAAGAATATTAAGGGGCGCAGATAGATCGATTGTTGCACAGTTGCTTGGATTTGGAATGTCTATGGAATCACGATTCTTTCTAGCTGATGTTTTACGATTAACGGGTTAGGATTGTTGGATCTCTTTTTCCGGCTTCAAATAGAACTCTTAATATCGTTTTTCAATGGTTGCTTTAAAAGCAATGTATCGACAAGCTGAAATCTCTATCAAAGGGTTCATTTATTCCCTCGATAGTATTTAACAATTAAAAATTGTACAATTTCTACTTTCTGTATCCTTATTTCTCTAAGAATGCAAATCTAGGCGATGCTTCTTGACGACTCTGGAATTGTTCTTAGAGTCAATTCAAGCGTGCTTTAGTATTTAATCTCAAGGTTTAGCAACCTCTAAAAGGGGGAAGTTGGTTAGACTGTCTAATCTGAATACTGAGAATAGTTCTTTACAGTGCAGAAATACTTGTTTCTTGAGAGATACAAGAGTCAAGCAATATAGGTCTCAATTTGCCAATAACTAATCATAGAGTCTTAGAAAACCTACTTTCCTCCTAATGGCAGATATAGATGGCTGTTTTTTAAACTATTGTAATCAGAGTAGATTCTTTTAATTTTTACGTCTAAAAGTTCGTTAATTCAATACATTTATTTCCAACAAAGGATGGATGAACCATGGCGTATACTGATATACCCAAAGAGCGCTCTACCGTTGATGCTACCGTAGTTGAATATCATGACCGAGTACGTTGGGGACCGATTTTTGCAGGATTAGTTGTTGCTTTAAGTGTTCAACTAGTGCTGAGTTCTTTAAGTGCAGCAATCGGTCTGACAAATCTTTCTGATTCGGGAGCACCTCGCTCCACAGCTGGAAACGTAGGTGCAGCCGTTGGCATTGGTGCAATCATTAGTTTGTTTATTGCTTTGTTTGTCGGTGGATGGGTAACTGCTCGTGCAAGTGGGCCAATGAACCGCAACACAGCCTTATTGAATGGTGCAATTCTTTGGGCAACTACACTTGCGATGAGTGCTTGGTTACTATCTAGTGGTGTAACAGGAGCATTTGGCTTAATTGCTTCGAATGCCGGAGATGCACTTAACCAAGCTCAGCAGAGTGGAGTATCTCTGCCTAAAGATGTACCAAACATTACAGCTCAGCAAACCCGAGATGCAGCAGGTAATGCAGCAAGAGTGGGGTGGTCATTTGTGCTAGGTTCTTTGTTAGGGTTAGTTGCTTCGTTGATTGGAGCTTCTGCTGGTACTCACAGTCCTCGTTCCTCGACTAGAGTTCATACTGCTGTTCGGGAGTAGTTCTTCCTTGAACTACAATTTAATTACAATTGCAGTGTGGAAGCCTACTAGGTTGTTTCACTGACTTCAAAGAATAATAGGTCGCTTCTTATTTTCAAGCTCAACAATATAGGTGGTGTTCAGCGCAAGGGTCAAGAGTGAAGTGCACTGTTCTTGTGATTCACACCGTTTCCGTTGTAGTTTCTCAACTACCTAGAAAGGTGCTCTTGACCTACCTGATCTCTAATGCCTAACCCAGAACATTTCTGAAATTCTTAAGAGCTCATTTTGCCATAGGTTGTAACTCCTATGGCAACAGTTTCAAGGGGTTACCAGCAAGAACAACTTGGACTTTTCCAAGGTTGCCAAATACAAAGCTTTTGACATTGACTTAAAGCTTTGACTAAAGTAATTAGTTTAGTGGTGCATGAAGCACCTTTTTTTCTTAGGCGATCGCCAAACTGTAGCGAACCACATTTTATGAACTGCCTATGTCTATGTTGGGGAATGTGGTGTGGTCGGGGAGAAGTGCTTCCACCTTAAACCCGCATTTTTCCAACACGTGACGAGAACCGATATTGTCTGGATGACATAGGGCATAGAGATGAGTAAGTTGAACCTGTTGTCCTAGTGCAATCAGGGCCTGTCAGTCTTCGGTTGCATAGCCGTTCCCCCAAGCACTTTTTGCCAGTACATATCCTGTTTAAGCATAAGTTCGAGTCTCGAAGTTTCGTCCTGTACTCCCGATAATCTGTAATGTATTGCGTAACTCAATTAGGTAGGGATCAATAGGCCATTTTTCCCATTCGCGATCACTTATTTCTAGGAAGTGTTTTGTATTCTTTAAGGAACGATGTGTAGGCCATGATAAGAAACGGTGACTTCTATATTGCTAGCATAGGTTTTAAAGATTGTCTCAGCATCTCCTTGGGTTGGTCGTCGCAACAAAAATCTAGAAGTTTCTATTTGCTCAAAAGCATTCATAACGACCACCGATTGATTTTGTTGGCATGACCTAATTCTGGCCAGATTGTTGCTTTGCTTTTTTGAGTGTCTAAGTGTTGAGCAAAGGGGAGGCTGGTATTTAGAGATGTTAATTATTTTCTTACATAATGTTCCTACATACAGCCCTTATAATTTGGCGTCCTTCAATTGCAAAACACAGAACCGAAAGTCTTAAGGAATGGGACTTTCGGTTCTGGTAGTGCATTTTAGTAAAGGACAGAGGAAAAGTTAGGTTCATCTCTTTGGGCCAGTTTCTCTGTGACTCGGCGATTGTATTCGTGTATGAACATCCATATTGCACCGATGTGATTCTCCAGCTTCTTAGAAAAGGAC
>DATNQK010000733.1:0-6361 GCA_036704065.1 Stenomitos sp. | reverse complement strand
GTTGCGCAGATAGTCAGCCACAGCATTCATGGTTTTGTCGTACTGGGACTGCACCGAGTGGGCAATCGTCTTGGGTGCGCTCACGGCACGAGTCCAGCTCGACTCGACATCATCCAAGATACGATTGGCATCCCCCTCGCTCAGGTTTCGCTGCTGGCTTAACAGTTGCACTAGCGTATCGCGATCAAAGCGCCGCAGACGCCACCGTAAGTCATGCATTCCAGCTTCAGGATCATCCAAGAGGGTTTGTAAATCTCGTTTAATGCCCTCTGGATTGAGTTCTTCTTTTCCGGTGTTTCTGAGGTAATCCTGGAGACGCTGCCACTGATTGTCTACCCTGGTCTGAATTCCAGACTGAATACCCTCTGTATCTGCGATCGCTTCTCGTAGTAACCGCTCTGCCTCTTGGCGAATGTCATATATCTCTGACTCGTCTAGATCCGAGCGCTCTCGCAAGGTCATGGCCATGCGATCGCTGTCCAACTGAGTCAGTTGTTCATGCAGCATTTGGGGGTCAGCATCGGGATCTTCTAGCACTGCTTTAAATCCCTGAGCAAAACCAGCAGAGGTCAGCACTGCTTTATCAGAAGACAACAAATAAGAATGAAGGTGTCGGTTCAAGCGCTGCGCCATTTCAGCAGATTCAGCTTGATAGCATTCTTGCCACACTTGCTGGCGCACCCTTTCTAGAGCAGTCGTCATCTCAGCAATCTTGGCTTGGGTAAACAAGCCCCGTGACTGCAAAATCTGCGCAAAGTTAGCCTGATGCAGCATCTCTACGTCTCGTCGAACTTCACGAGCAGAAGCTTGAGGGTTGGTTAAGATGGCGCGAAAGTCGACTTGGATTTGTGCAGGTGTCAGTTTCCAAGGATAGGTATGCAACAGATAATCGTCTACATCAGCCTGTAAGGCAGAGCCAGTCGGCTCCTCTGTGGTACCGCTTAATTGGCCTGTGATAGTACTGGTCTGCTTTTGCAAATGCGCCTTAATATCGTTAAATCTACCCTTAACCGTTTCGAGGTCTAACTCAGATAGGTCGGTACGACCCACAACGACGCTGGTGAGTACAGCGATAGCTTGATCAACCCAGCCCGGAGATTGATTTTGATTTTGATTTTGCTGAATTAACTTATCGAGAAGTTGATTTAACTTATCGTCGGCATTACTAGATAAAAGTTGCTGTGGCTGTCCCGACCGGAAAAAATCGACGAGATCTTGCAAGGGATTATTATTTTGAAAAGTCTTAGTAATGTTATGCCAACTTTTTTCGAGTTCATCGACAATACGCTTTGCATCTTTACGAGACAAATCTGTGCGATCGCTCACTAGCGTTTCGAAAGTAGAGCGATCAATGTGAGGCAACGTACCAGACTTAAGCGTATCCCTGAGGTTAGAACTGTTGAGCAAACGTTCAAATTCTTGACCAATAGATTGAACATTCAGTTCTGGCGTCTTTAGTGCCCCCATGTAAGAATTAAGAGAATCCTTAATATCAGCAGGATCAATATAAGCGGTGAGTTCCTTACGAATGGCTGCTGCTGTTGCTTCTGCGGTAGAAACAACTTGCGAACTCGCAGCTTTTGCACCCAGCGCTGCAGTCGCTGTACCAAAAATGGCTTGAAAGCCACTCGTCGCAGCACCCACCACAGAGCCCACAATAGAACCTACAGCCGTGGAGCTCATCCACACCAAGACAGAAAAGTAGGCTGCCCATATCACCAACCCAATAGTGGCACCCATCAATGCACTATTAAGAAAGCTTAGTTTAATGGCTAATAGGCAGGCAGCAAACAAAGAAATGGTGACTGTCGCTAAGGTCCAAACTCCTGCTGCCGTTTCTACTGTACGGATGGTTCCGCCCAAACCATCACCATCATCGGAGTCTGAGGACGAGCGTCTATCCTTAGCAGACAAGTCGAGCACTGAAATGCCTGCAGCAACTGAAAAATTAGTGAGCAGCATTTGAAAACCAAAAGCCAACACTAACCCTGCAATCAATGCAATAAAAAATTGTGGCCCAGAGAACGCTAGGGTCGCTTCTTCAGTCGTATCAATCTGGGGAGTAGCTTGCGCAATCAGCATCGTTGCGTAAATCTGCAAGCTTAAGATAGCGCTATTGAACATAGGAGTCCTCTCTAAAAACTGGCAGTTTGCAAAATATTCGCAAGCTGTGCCTAAATCAAACGGTAGTAATTGATCAAAGTTTCTCAAGTCAAGAAATACAGCAAGAAAAAATGCTGTTTCTTAATCCAAAATTTTTGAGCATAAAGGTTAATTCTTCAGATTACGGTGTCTTTCTCAAGAGTTATGGCTGCAAAAACATTGACCCACTCATATTTAAAGTCAACTGATAACTGTTAACCATCTACCGTTTGGTCTATAAAGAAACGCCTCAACCCTACTTCAATAGAAATAATGCGCCTTTTAAGTCAAATATTCACCGAGATGACACCTTAGAAGGAAATGAATCGGAGCAAACAGCCACTGGAAGAGTAGGACTGTGATACAGCAATACCAAGGAATAACTCAGGACGAATCCTCTATCTTTTTCCGCTTGTAGGAACGGAATAACTATGCAAGCCAAAAGACAATTAGTTTTAAGTGCAGACTTTTTTTGAGCAATACCTTATGCCAGACCTATTCCTAGGGTAGAATAGGGGTTCAATTATCGTGGACTTTTCAATATATGTCTATTTACGTTGGTAACCTGTCCTATGAGGTTACACAGGAAGACCTGACCGAAGTTTTTGCGGAATATGGCTCTGTCAAAAGGGTTCAGCTCCCAACAGATCGGGAAACAGGTCGCATGCGGGGGTTTGCTTTTGTTGAAATGGCAAGTGACGCAGAAGAAGAGAAAGCCATTGCTGACCTAGATGGTGCTGAGTGGATGGGACGCAGCCTTAAGGTCAATAAGGCAAAACCTCGTGAAAATAGAGGATCCGGTGGTAGCTTTGGTGGAGGCGGCGGCGGACGTCGTTACTAAAAATTTTTCGCATTCTCTAGGTTGAGTTTGCAAACTGTACCCTGCGATCGCAAGTTTTATCAGCCAATGGCTTTGAATTTCTAGAATTGCGATCTCAGGGATCTTCTGCTGCTTTCACGTTTATTTATCGCAACTTATACACAAGCTGCCCAAAACTCAGCTTAGATTTTATGCGACTCTCAACAGCCGCCGACGGGCAAGTCGCATATATCTCTCCCTTTGGGTCGGACATTCGTCTTTATAGATTGCAAGAATAGGGTGCTCCAAGCATTATTTTTAGTCTCAGTTCTCTAACATATCCACAGAACTGTGTCGTTCTTCCTTCCAAAAACTGCACTCAAAAAACAGCACTCCCTTCAAGCATCAACCAAAACGCTGACCCTTCTAATACTGATTCAAGGGGACAGCCGCAAGTTCTGCACTTATAGCTTTTACTACTACTACCGCTTGTGGGTGATCGTTTGTTGGCTATTCCAAGCAAAAAGGTACTCTTAAAAAGAGTACCTCTTAACCTCCCTCATCTTTTTGTTAACGTATCACTCCTGCCTGAAGAACAATGCTTCTAACGACAGCATTCCGTCTTCAGTAAGGGACACATGGATCACAATCAAAGTTCTAGTGATCCTCGCAGCGTATTAACCGCCTACAACTTCACCGCCATTTGGATGAAGAACCTGACCTGTCATGTAGGAAGAATCCTCTGAAGCCAAGAATACATAGCAAGGAGCTACTTCTTCTGGTTGTCCTGCACGTTTCATTGGAACTTGCTGGCCAAAGGTCTTCACCTTCTCTTCAGGAAAGGTAGAAGGAATCAATGGCGTCCAAATTGGGCCAGGTGCAACACAATTAACACGAATGCCCTTTTCTACTAAGGACTGAGATAGCGATCGCGTAAAGCTTACAATTGCACCTTTGGTTGCAGAATAATCGAGCAACTGAGGACTACCTTTATAAGCAGTGACAGAAGCAGTGTTCACAATCGCACTACCTTCTTTTAAGTTAGGCAATGCTGCTTTCACCATAAAGAACATACTAAAGATATTGGTACGGAAGGTACGCTCTAACTGCTCCGCACTAATATCTTCAATACTCGTTTGAGGATGCTGTTCTGCTGCATTGTTGATCAAGATATCTAGATGACCAAACTCGTTCACAACTTGCTGAACTGCCTGTTGGCATAGTTCTTCATCGCCAATATCTCCTTGAATGACCAAGCAACTTCTACCCTCGGCCTCAACCATTTGCTTTGTTCGCTCAGCATCTTCACGCTCTTTATTAAAAAGAATGGCTACATCTGCTCCTTCTTTGGCATAGAAAGCTGCCACTGAGCGGCCAATACCACTATCACCTCCTGTAATCAAAGCAACCTTACCTTCCAATTTGCCGCTACCACGATAGAAACTTCCTTCAGATCGAGGCTCCGGCGTCATTTCCGATTGCTTGCCAGGAGGGGTCTGCTGTTGAGGAGGCTGTAATTCATTAACTTGAGACATGCTTTATTACTCCTTGTTGAAAAAAAATGCGACAATACAATATTTTCTTTCTGTGGATCCTCAACACCTAAAATATTTTTAAGATGGTTTTTTTAAATATCTTTAATACAACAAATAGAATATTATTTTCGAACTTTTAATTCACAAATTAAACTCAAAACAGAGTCTACCTTGAGCAATTCAAAAATTATTATAGGTATCTACCAAACTCCGTATCCTAGAGGTTTGAGCCTGTCGTAACTTTAAAGCACTGGACAAAGCATCGCCATCTATCAATAGTTACAAGCTGTCCTGATCGAATAAATTCCAACGATGACAGCACTAGAACTTAAATACCATCAATCTTTGGGAAGGCTCATTTATTATTGTCACTGAGGCTCTGCCTCTTAGGAAATAGACAATTATTTATACCTCGCACAATCTCATCAAGCATTTGAGGATGAATGCGCAAAATCTTGAGTCAAAATTTCAACTTCACAAATTTTCAATAATCTTTTGCAATCAGAAGTCACAACAAGAAAGTTCAATTGTAGTGCTAGAGCAAAAACTCCCAGTCATTAATAGAACATTGAAATGCAGCAATAAAATCGAGTAGTGATTCGCTGCAATTTCATCCATCCTCCAAAGCCTTGTTCGCCTATACAAAGCAGAGGATGGTGGGAGATCGCAAATTCGAGAGAAGGAACTGGTTGACTTCATCGCCCAACCACAAAAGTCGAAAATACACTTTTCAAGCACAGGAGTTGAGTTTAAGCAGTACGCTCTAATTTCTATCCCCTATAGGGCCTAAATTTGGCTTTAACCCCTAAAGCGCCTAATTGAGACTTAAATGCTAATCCACTCTCCTAAAGAACTGGCTGAATTTGCCAGGGACCATCGTAATCGGAAGAAGCTGAGCCAAGTAGAAGTGAGCGATCGCGTCGGCCTCCGGCAAAAAACAGTATCTGCTTTTGAAAGTAATCCTGAAGGAACCAAGCTAGATACATTCTTCCGACTACTTTCGGCGCTGGAGTTAGAGTTGCAAATTATCCCTAAGGAAGAGATTGGCCTCTCAACACCAGGATGGGATGAAGAGTGGTAAATAGTAAGCAGAGCATCACGCTCCAAGTGCTGATGAATGGTCGACTCGTAGGGTATTTACATAAACTATCCAGTGGTGCCATGCGATTTCAATATGCTCCAGAGTGGCTAGCTACCACTGGAGCACGCCCCATTTCTTTGTCTTTACCCTTAAAAGCTGCGGCCTATGAGGGCGATCGCGTCTATAACTTTTTCGATAATTTGCTGACGGATAGTGAACGCATTCGGGCTATGATTCAAGCACACTTTCGAATTGCCAGCAGTCAGCCCTTCGATCTGTTAGCAGCAATTGGGTTGGACTGTGTAGCGATTTTGCAAGGGATGCAGACTCTCGCACGACAGCAGTTAAAAGCTTATGTGTGATCGCAGATATTTTCTGTAGACGAGTGCTTTTTAGGTATACATCATCGCCTCGCCCATCCTTGGAGTATATTGAGGGCTATCTCAACAAAACAACTGAGTTAACTGCGAAGGTTCAGTCTATGTCTACATCAACCGTGCGTGTTGTAGCTCGCTTAATTGCATTTCCAGACAAAGTGGAAGAAGCAAAAGTTTTCCTTCTAGATCTGGTTAAGACAACCCAGGCCGAAGCTGGATGCCTACAGTACGACTTGCTTCAAAACCAAACAGAACCCACCGACTTTACTTTTGTTGAAGAATGGGAATCTCTGACTGCTCTAGAAAATCATCTCGCTTCCACACATATCCAAGCAGCACTAGCTCGTGTCCCAGAATTGATCGCAGAAGGGCCAGATATTCGCCGTTACACCGCCCTCAGTTAAAAAATCCCCTTAATAAAGCAGCA
>DATNQK010000732.1:0-2437 GCA_036704065.1 Stenomitos sp. | reverse complement strand
GATAATATTTCTAGAGGTTATCGGCTGGGAACCCAAGCCAAGCCGTTTTTGGCGCAAAAGTGGGAAGAACATTGGGACAGATCTTTGGCACAGTGGCGTCAAGAATTGCAAGTTTCCGTGGAGGCATAACAGGCTAGTTGTGTGGGCTTTAAAACCTGGTTTCCATCGCCTATAAATGTGTTGCCGCACAGGATACAGGATGTAGGTTATATGGGCGTTGGATAGATTGCAGGTTTATTATTGCATCGTCCAATGTGTTACCCTAGACAAGTTGTCTAAATCACACATCTGAGCATTCGGGTGTTTTGCAAAAGCTGCAAAGCTTGCGAGATCCCCTCAGATGGAGGATAAACCCGAATAGGAGAAATTAATATGCCCGTCATCGGTCTAGCACAAATGCTGGAAGCGGGGGTTCACTTCGGCCATCAGGCACGTCGTTGGAATCCCAAGATGTCTGAGTACATCTTTACTGAGCGTAATGGTGTTCATATCATCGACTTGGTGCAAACCGCTCAGTTGATGGATGATGCCTATTACTATGTGCGTTCTGCTGCTGAGTCAGGGAAGCGCTTTTTGTTTGTAGGTACCAAGCGTCAGGCGGCTGGCATCATTGCCCAAGAGGCATTGCGCTGCGGCAGCTACTACGTGAACCAGCGTTGGCTGGGTGGTATGCTCACCAACTGGACGACCATCAAAACTCGGATTGATCGCTTGAAGGATTTGGAGCGGCGCTATGAAAGCGGCGTTTTCGACCTTTTGCCTAAGCAAGAAGCGTCCAAGCTCCGTCGCGAGTTAGAGAAACTGCAGAAATATCTCGGCGGTCTCAAAAATATGAACAAGTTGCCGGATGTGGTGATCATGGTGGATGTCCGCCGTGAATACAACGCCGTGCAAGAGTGTCAAAAATTGGGCTTGCCGATTGTGTCCCTGCTGGATACCAACTGCGATCCGGATTGGGTAGATATTCCCATTCCTGCCAACGATGATGCGATTCGGTCTATCAAGTTGGTGGTTGGCAAGTTGGCAGATGCCATTTACGAAGGGCGTCACGGTCAAGTCGATGCAGTAGCCGATTACGACTACGATGAAGACGATACCGTCTATGACGACGATGTTGCCTACGATGGCGACGATAGCGAAGAAGAATAGAGGATTGGGCTATCGGTCGCTGCGTCTTGAGGCCGCTAATGTTGAACGCTGTTGAACGTTAGGTTTGTAGGTACGGCTGCAATCGGTAGCGTCTCTTAGGAGTCACTTCAATCCATTCTTTAGGCGTGGAACGGGCATTGCTCGCGACACGCCTTGTTCAAAATAATAGGGTATGTTTTTGAAAACCTCTTGAGGCAGGATCATGGCAGAGATTTCGGCTAAGGATGTCAAAGAACTGCGCGAGAAAACGGGCGCAGGTATGATGGATTGCAAAAAGGCGCTGGTGGAAACCGAAGGCGACCTGGAAAAAGCCATCGATTATCTCCGTAAAAAAGGTTTGGCATCTGCCGGTAAGAAGGCAGGACGTGTTGCAGCTGAGGGGTTGGTTGGCAGCTACATTCACTTTGGTGGCCAGATTGGTGTACTGGTGGAAGTCAACTGCGAAACAGACTTTGTGGCTCGCAACGAAGAGTTTAAGGTCTTGGTTCAAGATATTGCGAAGCAGATTGCAGCCTGCCCCAACGTGAGCTACGTGCAGGTGAGCGAAATTCCTCAAGATTTTGCAGAACGCGAAAAGGCGATCGCCATGGAGTCCGATACCCTCAAGGGCAAACCGGACAATGTGAAAGAAAAGATCGTTCAAGGCAAGGTAGATAAAACCCTGCGTGAACTCTGTCTGCTGGATCAGCCCTATATCAAAGATCAAAGCATCACGGTAGAAGAGCTGATTAAGCAAAGCATTGCCAAGCTGGGCGAGAACATTCAAGTGCGTCGCTTTAGCCGTTTTGTCTTGGGCGAAGGCATCGACAAACCTGTCTCCAATCTGGCTGAGGAAGTGGCTGCAACCGCTGGTCAAGCAGCACCTGCGGCAGAAGCAACCCCAGAGCCTGCGGCAGCACCTGCGGCAGCACCTGCGGCTAAAACTGCTGGTAAAAAGAAAGGCAAAAAATAAATTGCAGCGCTTGAGTTGACCAGAGGGCAGCCACTGGCTGCCCTTTTTGGCACAGGTCAGTAGGTAGTGAATCCCTAGGCAAAGGCTGAGGTTGTGGTTGCGAACCAATCACAGACTGCTACCAGACAGACAAAGGAATGAATTTGATATGATACGGCTGCAACAGCCTATCCGTTTTACCCGCAAGCGAGCTTTGACATTGGCCGCGTTTTGCACGAACCCGTAGGATGCCGCACACAACGCTACAGTTATGGTTGCTACTCTAGAACAACTCAGACAAGATATTGCCGCGCTACAGCGAACAACGGCAGAGTTGGGTCGCGAACTGCAGCAGGT
>DATNQK010000731.1:0-22741 GCA_036704065.1 Stenomitos sp. | reverse complement strand
AGCTGCCTGGGCCAGTTGAGTTGCGATCGTAGATTTACCTTCATCTGGCAAACTGGAACTGATAACCAGGGATTGAATCGGAACATCCGGTCTCAATAACCGCAGTTGGGAATTGAGTGAACGGAAAGACTCAATAAAGGGAGAAAACTGGTAGCGAGACGCATGAAAATCCATGAATTCGTCGTAGCTAGGCAGCATTTTTTCAACACTGCTCTGCTTGGGAACCGTCCCTAAAATAGGCAGTGTCAACTCAGAACGCAAGTCTTTGAGCGAGTAGATCACGTTTGTCACTGCTTCCAGCAACAAGGCAACACCGATTCCTAACAACAACCCTAAAATAGTGCCCAAGACTAAATCCCGAGGCAGGCTTGCTGAGGATACTTTTTGTACTGTGGGGGATGCAACAATCTCCCAAGGCACCTCTTGGCGTGCCGCACTAATCATCAGTTCTTCGCGAGTTTGCAAAAATTTGCTGAGCTGATCAGATGCAATTTTTAAGCGTCGCTGTAAATCTTCATACTGACGCGACAACAGGGGAAGCTGGCCGCTTTTAACCGCCAACGTTTGCAGAATTGTGTTGAGCCCTTTTTCCTTAGACTCCAAGACCTGAACTTGAATGGCAGCATCTACAAATTGTTTATTCAGACCTTGGCGTAATTCATTTTGATACGGCAAAGCTTGCGCATTGGGAATGCTGCGGGCAAGGTTATTGCCAAGTGCTGCCTCCGCTTTTTGCTGAATTAGCGGTAACAGTCTTTGCCTTTTCTCTTGCAAAGCTAGAACCTTAGGATGATTGGGGGTCAGCTCAGAAGATTGCGTCTGAATGTCTACATCTAAATCTTGTAGCTCTTTCACAAGTTGCTGGTAGTCTGGCGCATCACTCAGCACCGACGCAGCCTCAGCACTTCTAGGTTGCATCTGAAGCTGCTGCCCTAGGGCTGTGTAAAGTTGTCTTGTTTTGGTCAGCTCTATCTGCGTCTCTAACATCTGCTGCTGAGCGCTGCTGATCTCGCTCCCAATCTGCGTCCCTAGGGTGCCTGGGTCAATTAACTGGTTTCTTTCTCTAAAGTTTTGCAATGCAGCTTCTAAGGCTTTCACTTGAGACTGCACCTTAGGCAATTGCTCATCTAAAAACTGAACGGCACGACGTACATTGGTTTGGCGTTCATTAAGACTGTATCGAATATAGGTCTGGGCAACTAGATTAATAACCTGTTCAGCTTCGCGAGATACTGCAGATTGATAATTGACGTCTAAAATTTTTGTAATTTCTGGATCCTTAAATCGCGTAATAACTAAACCGCCTTTAAGTGCCTCGTAAGTAATTTTAGGATTCGTATTTTTTAACTTTTGGACAACAGGCATTAATAATTTTGGACTTAATAAAAGCTGAATTTGAGTGGGGTAGTCCAACTTAGACTCGGAAGGCTGGTTACTGTCAAGGTTTTGCGTTCCACCTGCTTGCTGACCGCTCAGCTTGCTAGAAATTTTTTCTTCTGCTGTAACCGACTCAATCAGCAATCTAAAGTTACCAGCATAAGCAGGAGGGCGAGTACGGTTCCACGCTACTGCAAGACCCATCACAACCGAAGTTACGCCAAGAATGACAAAAAGACGACGCTTAATAACATCAAGAATGCGCCCAACCTCAAGCCCTCCTTCTAGTGACGCCTCATCAATAGGCGAGGCAAAAGAATAGACTGCACTCTTGGACGGTTGGTCTTCTAAGCGAGAATCATATAGCGGAGATGATTTTCCATTACTATTCATCTGAATTAATGATTACCTGACTCCGAGTATAAAAAAGCATTTTTCAAACTATTTTTCAGACTGTATGTTATTAAGTTTAAGTTGTTAATAGTACTTTGAGCTTTAGAAGAGACTAAAGCTGAAACAATGTGTTTCCGCTAATTTATAACAATTTATAGTGAAGTCCTGTTACACAAATCACTGACATCTCCTAAGTGATACAGAGAGGTAGAGGTAGCATTGCTTCTTAATCTAGCCTGTCCCCTTTAAATCGCCAAGTGATTGCTAGAAAGCTATCCGTATCACTAGATAAACCTGACTTCTGGCACTAGCAGACATTGATCGCCAAATGTATAAATGACGATCAAAGAACGATTGAGTTGGTCGATAGCACTGCATCCCCCTGCAGAAGAAAATGCTTAGACTTTTTCTCCGCCAACCTTTTCAGTCTCGATTGCAGCACTATGTCTTCAATCGAAAGCTATTTTTTATCTATGCACGCCACTACAGCCCCCCGTCTTCACTGTTCGTTTCGTGCATACAATTTTTAGGAATTTTCCCCCATTCCTATTGTAGAGATAGGACAGCTTTTTGGCGTCATGGGCTAACTTGAAGGCTGCTCATACGAGTGAAAGCTGCTATCAGCATATTCCAGTCGTCAGCCTGGACCCAAGCAACTTCCATAAAACTCAGCATTTCAATACCGCTTCCGGTGTGTTTGTTGGGCTTTAAAGAAAGGGTGAATCTGCTTTTGGATAGAGCCTGGCCTGGGATAAATCCGCTAAGGTTTGAAAACAAGTTGCCTCAGGGGCTGATCTTTTGCAAATCCTGAAGCTCCGGCTTTTGATGCGATGCGTTCCAAGTTCAAAAGCCGCCATTGATCGGCTCGCCTCAGAGTTGCCTCCGTCTTGGGACTTAAGAATTTCTCCTTTGCCGTACTGTTGTACGTCACGGTGACACTCTAGGTTGCAGAGCTACAGATGGGTTGAAGAAAACAATAAATAACTGAAAGGTCAGGGAGATGAATGAGTGGGATGTCTGATTCGGATTGGAGCGTAGTGGTTCGTTTAGTGGCTGCGGTAGGGGTAGGGGGACTCATAGGTTGGAACCGTCAACTGAACAACAAACCTGCTGGGCTGGGAACCCACATGCTGGTCAGTTTGGCCTCCGCTTTGCTGGTCAGTATACCTGAACAACTCAGTCCCACTCCTGCCATTGATGGCCTCAGTCGAGTGATTCAGGGGGTTGCGACAGGGATTGGGTTTATCGGTGCTGGAGAGATATTGCGTAAGGACTCGCCTCAAACCTATGAGCAATCTACGATCAAAGGTTTGACCTCTGCTGCTGCGATTTGGGCTACTGCTGCCCTTGGGATGCTTTATGGTTGTGGGCTTTGGATTACAGCCGTTACTGGGTCTGTATTAGTGATGGGAATTCTACTCTTTACAAAACCATTAGAGCGATCGCTGTCTATCGCCCCCAAGCCAAAATCCTAAGGCTCCGAGCTGCTGCCAAGCACACGAGTTCAAACATAGCCGCTCTTACGCTTGACAGCTAGAACAGTCCACATCTGCACCTTATCAAACACAGCCTGAGGCCAGGCTAAGCAGACGTTGGCGTATTCGCCTTAGGTGTGCCAAAAAAGCGGATGGCTTCAAGTAATCCTTTAGCTTTATTGAGGGTTTCTTGGTATTCCATTTCTGGTACGGAGTCTGCGACGAGTCCAGCGCCCGCTTGAACACTCACCACATGGTTCTGCCCATCCTGTTGCTGCACGATCATTGTGCGAATGGCGATCGCCGAATTCAGTTGCCCTTCAAAATCGTAGTAACCATACACGCCAGAGTAAGGCCCACGTCGACAGCCTTCTAACTCGTGGATAATTTCCATGGCTCGGATTTTAGGCGCACCACTCACCGTCCCAGCGGGGAAACAGGCTTTCAGTAAGTCCCAAGCCGTTCGGTCCGGCGCAAGTTCCCCTGTCACATTGCTAACAATATGCATCACATGGGAATAGCGCTCAATGACCATCAATGCCTGAGGATCGATAGTTACACTGCCTCCCTTGCACACTCGGCCTAAGTCGTTGCGACCTAAGTCCACTAACATCACGTGCTCGGCAATTTCTTTCGGATCTTGCAATAAATCTTCAGCAAACGCCTCGTCTTGGGCAAAGGTACTACCACGCGGACGGGTACCCGCAATGGGTCGCACCGTGGCCAGTAACGGAGCATTGGGATCGGCTTGGCGCTCGGCTTTAACCATCACCTCTGGGCTAGAGCCAATCAGTTGCCAATCCTTAAAGTTCATAAACGCCATGTAAGGCGAGGGATTGATCAACCGCAAAGAGCGGTAAAGCATAAAGGGCGTGCCAGTATAGGCAACGGACAAGCGTTGCGACAACACAACTTGAAAAATGTCGCCAGCCTTGATGTAATCCTTGGCTTTAACCACATTTTGGCAAAACTGCACTTGCGTCACGTTGCTGGCAAACTGAACGGGTGGCGCTGAGGCAGCAGGCTGAGGCTGAGGAATCTCAAGCAGGTCACGATTGAGAGGGGATTGCAGACGTTGAACGAGATGATTAACGCGATCGCAGGCTTTAGCATAGGCCGCATGCAGATCACTCTCATCGCGTAAATCGGCATAGGCAACCACATAAACCTTACGCTTCACCTGATCGAAAATCAGCAGATTATCAACCTGCATCCAAATCCCATCAGGCAAATCGCTTGCCTGAGCCTCGTGGACAGGTACCCGAGATTCAATCCAACGGATGAGTTCATATCCCCAGAAACCAAACAACCCACCAATGCCAGCTGGCAACTGAGGTAGCTTCACTGGATGGTACGGTTGCAAACAATTGGACAACACATCAAAGGGGTTGCCAGTATAGTGCTCCACAGTGCCATTGCGGTGAGTCTGAGTGGTGTGCTCACCTCGACACTCCAGCACCCATAGTGGATCACAGCCTAAAAAACTATAGCGACCGAGTTGTTCTCCGCCTTCAATAGATTCAAGCAAAAAGCTATACGGTTCATCTGCACAGACTCGATACCACGCTGAGACAGGCGTATCTAAATCGGCAACCCATTCTCGATAAACCGGAATAAAGTTGCCCGTTTGGGCTAATTGTGAAAATTGATCAAACTCTGGAAGCAGCATTCAAGTAACCGACAGGATAAACCGCTAGACCGATCCGCCTCAGGTTAGCGCTTTGTTCATCCTACCTTAGGAACAGAATCAGATTTCCCTAAAAAACTGAGGGGATAGACTATCGCATGCTATCCCCTCAGTTCAGTTCTCGATAAAATCCCAAAAACCTGCGTTGTTAGGGATCCGTAACGCGTTTGCCCGTGAATTTTACGTTGATGGGATTGGGATTTTCACCAATCGAACGAGGCACCGAGTTAACGATTGCACGCCCTTCATTGACCTTCTCAGGGAAGACGCCATCGCTAGGATGGATGAGGGTCGCTTCCCCATCTGGGAACACCCGATAAATCTTATAGTCGTTGATTTTTTTGGCACGCAGCTGACGTACGCCCAAAGCAAGACACTGTTCTTTACGCGCCAAATACAACAGGTTTGCACCTGCATTCATTACAGCGGAACCACCTGTGGGCATTTCAAAGACCTGCTCCTTAGGGCTGGTCCAGGTGATTGCATATTTCTCTTCAACCTCGGCCTTGGTCAGTAGACCGCCAGTGCTGCCGCCAAAGAGGGGCGCTTGTCCATTTAATTGTTCTGCCATTCACTTTTCTCCCAAAACGGCACAGGTTAACGAAACATTCCAACACAAGTAAAGTGGGCTTGGCCCACCCTATCCTGCGGCGATTAGAATGCCTCTGTGTTCACGTATCAAGGTTTCTTTACATACCTGCACTGACTGAATTGCTTAGTGCAAAAACACCAGAATCAGCCAAATACAAGAATTTTAACTATGGGGGAATCGTATCATCGCGTCAGACCGAGTTAAGCAAGTTCGTGAGGAACTGTAACAGTTCTTTAGTAGTTTTTGATTTGGCGGTTCTCTGCCTCTTTGGGTGTCAGGTTGTATGAAATATCACACCCTTAAGAGGCTTTCTGAGCCTGTACACGCCGCTTAGAAGACTGCGCTTGAGCAACACGGGGCAAGGTGAAATGAAATGCACTACCTTTGTCTTTACCTTGGGAGAGGGCCCAAATTTCGCCGCCGAGGTGGTGAATAATTTGACGACAAATGGCAAGTCCTAGGCCAGTTCCACCCGCAGTCCGTCGGAGGGCACCCTCTTCTTGGTAAAAGCGCTCGAATACAATTTCTAAGCGATCAGGTTCAATGCCACGTCCGCTATCGGCAATAATGACTTCAATCATCTGATTGCCGTTGGTGGTAGCCTGAATCCAAATTTTGCCCGTTGGCAATGTAAATTTGCAAGCATTGTCTAGCAATTTCACGAGCACTTCTACGAGCCATTCCCCATCGGCTTGAATCATGGGCAAGTCTTCAGGAATCTCGACTCGGATGCTGGGCAAGCCATGGGTTTGATAGCGCGCTTTAATGCTGCTCAGGGCCAGATCAATACATTCTTGCAACACTAGGGCTTCAGGATGCCACTCGACCCGTCCACTTTCGAGCCGCGAAAGGGTCAGAAAGTCCTGAACCAATTTACGCATGCGTTCTGCGTCAATCAGGGCTGTGCTCAGCATGACCTGCTGCACGTCAGGGGGCATATCGGGTTCATGGACGAGGCTTTCTAAGCAAACCTGAATGGTCGAAAGTGGGGTTCGCAATTCATGTCCGGTGATAGCAATTAAGTTGCTCCGGGCGCGTTCGAGCGCTTCGAGTTGCTGGTTGAGATCTTCCAGGTCGGCGTAGGCTTGGGCTTGAATCAGGGCAATGCCAACTTGAGCGGCGATCGCATCCACCAAACCAATGTCAGCATCACTCCAGCGGTAAGGCTCAGCCGTAGCAGTATGATGCAACTCTGCAACCCCTAAAAGTCGCCCTTGGTAGAACATGGGCATCATCAGCAACGAGTGCAGGTGTGCATTGGCAAACTGCTGTTGCAACGATTTCAAGCGTTTGAGTTTGGCGTTTGTGGGCACAGATTCGACATAAACCCACTCCTGTTGTTGCACCACTTGGTTAAACCAAGGGTTGCGCGCCAAAGGCCAAACTTTACCTTGCAGGGAGGGTTGACCCGGTTTTACAAACTCGTACTGAATACAAACCGAAGCATCTGTGGCTTGACACTGATACAAAATACAGCGATCGCAGTGCAATGCATTCCCTAACTCTGTCACGGCAGCGCTCAGCACTTGGTCGGCATTGAGCGATCGCCGAATGGCTAGGGTCATGGAGTTGATCAGGCGTTCCTTGAGTTCCTGAGCAGCAATCTGACGATAGGCCTTCAATTGACGGTACTGACTGGCTTGTAGATAGGTCACTAACCGATCTGCAAAGGGGGAGGGTTGAACCAGTGCCGAACCCGCAGCGGCAGGCTGCACAATTTCTTGCGTCACCTGTTCTAACTGCGAAGCCAACTCAGGCCGATAGCGAGCAATGCGCTGTAGTAATAGGGTGGCTGCGGCACAGCTCACCTGGCGATCAAACGTCCAAATGCCTTCAAAGCGCCGCGACTGATCGACGTGAGCCAATTGCGGGCCTGTCTCAGATGCCGACAGGTGTTCGCGACAGACCAAACAAACGGTGTATTTTTGGCTGATGACAATTAAATGCCACTCGTGGCTCAGCCCATCTTCAGGACTAAAGGCGATCGATTCGTAGGCTCCCGAACCATTTTTAAAGTCGGTTTCTGGGGCTGCCAATACATAAACATGAGGCGTAATACTGGCAATCCGCAGGTATCGGTGCGCTTCTTGCCGATAAAAACGTTCACGTTGAAAGCAAGCCATCACCAAGGGCTGATCAACACCAGCCAATACCTGATCTTCCATCGCATGCGACAGAGCAGTGAGGGAAGACTTAAAGTACATTTGTGAATGCAGTTGCGGCTGGGCTTCCAGAAGTTCCTGCAGCAAAGAAGTGGAAATTATCATCGACTGTCGTGTCAGACCCGCATTATGCAGCGCTGCTGTGCAGCTAAGATGCAAGCAATTGCTAAAAATAGCGCTCCAAATTCGATTTGAGGATTTAATTTGGATACTTAATACAGCGTACTCGATTCCAGGAACCTTTCACCGACTTATGCAAGAGCGAGCAGCTTGGTTAGCTTGGGCACAAATTCCCGGCATCGGCCCCGTCGCGCTCCAGCGTCTCCAACACCAGTTTGGCAGTTTAGCGACGGCTTGGAGTGCCTCTTTGGATGCGATGCAAACGGTGAATGGCATTGGGCCAACGGTGTTAAAGGCGATCGCCACTCATCGGAACCGTCTTGACCCAGAGGCGTTTTTAGCACATCACAGCCAAGCCAACCCTTGCTTCTGGACCCCTGCCGATGCAGCATATCCGCGCTTGCTACGCGAAATTCCAGACCCACCTGCTGTACTGTACTATCAAGGCAATGCGGCATTACTCGACAGCGATGGGCACACCCCAGCCGTGGCGATTGTAGGTACCCGCGATCCGTCAGAGTATGCCAAGCGCTGGACCCACAAATTGGCGGTTACGTTAGCCAAACAGGGCATCGTCGTGGTTTCGGGGATGGCTGAGGGTATCGATACCCAAGCACACTTAGGCTGCCTAGAAGCCAATGGCCCAACCATTGCGATCGTCGGGACAGGGACTGACATTGCCTATCCCCCGCGCAACGAAATTTTACATCGGCAGCTCTTAGCACGCGGGCTGGTGGTCAGCGAGTATCCCGCAGGAACAGCGCCGCAGCGTGCCCACTTCCCACGCCGCAATCGGCTGATTGCAGCCCTCAGTCGTGCCACCCTTGTAATGGAGGCACCCCAGCGTTCTGGCGCTCTGATTACGGCCTATCTAGCCAACGACTATGGTCGAGATGTGTACGTCTTGCCCGGCACCCTCGATAATCCTCGCGCTGCTGGTTGCCTGGGCCTGATGACCAAGGGCGCTCAGCTGATTTTAGGAGAGAGCCATTTACTAGAGGTATTGGGCCAGATCCCAATGCTAGAGCGGCGTCAACCTTCCGCACCACCCACGCCGACACCCAAACCTAGTGGCCCAGAATTAAGTCCAGAACTGGCGAGCATTTTGCAGCAACTACAACGACTCAGCCTCTCAGAAGGCTCAGCAGGGGTTTCTTTCGATCAACTGGTTGTTGCCTGTCAACGGCCTGCCCATGAGGTGTCGAGTGCTTTGCTGCAACTAGAACTCCAAGGACTTGTCATCCAACTACCAGGAATGCGCTATGTCTGTTCTGGGTAGTCGCGCTGCCTCCTCATAGTTGCGTCGTAGGCTGTAGGCAAAGTCCTGAGCTGCGACTTTTTAGCTAAATTCTCAATTCTATAGACATACACTAGGCATCCCTTCTACACCATCCACCCACATCAGCTTTGAGGATAAAGACTCCGAGAGAAGATTGAATTTCGTTAAGTTCCGTCGGCAGTGCGGGGGAAGGGACACCGAAGTTTATATAGTGAGTTAAGGTTTTATAGACATTTTTTAAGATGGCTACTACTTCTTCCCAGTCGATCCGCGCGCAATTGCACCCGTTGTTGCATCAGTGGGCAGAAAGTATTGAGGCGACTTGGCAGCGACATCTAGAACTGTCGCCTTACCGTCTTCCAGAAGAATTTGGTTACATTGAAGGGCGGCTCGAAGGGCAAAAGCTGGTGATTGAAAATCGATGCTATCAATCACCGCAGTTTCGCAAGCTGCATTTGGAACTGGCACGGGTGGGGAACCGACTCGATATTCTTCACTGCGTTATGTTTCCACGACCTGAATATGCGCTACCCATGTTTGGAACAGATTTAGTGGGGACCCAGGGACAGGTGAGTGCGGCGATCGCAGATTTGTCGCCCACAACGGAAGACCTGAGTTTACCCATTGCCTACCGCGATGCCCTCAGTGCCGTACCGGTGGCTCATTTCAGTCAGCCGCGAGACTTACCAGCTTGGGGTGACATTTTCTCTGAATTTTGTTTATTTATCCGCCCTGGCGATGCAGACGAAGAGGCAAAGTTCCTCAAGCGAGCTGGAGCCTTTTTAGACATTCACTGCCAATTAGCATTACAGGCCCAACCTGTTTCAGCAGAAGAACAGTCTCAGGTTTTAGCAGGTCAGCGCTACTACTGCGAAAAGCAACAGCGCAACGACAAAACACGACGCGTTTTGGAATCTGCCTTTGGCATGGAGTGGGCAGAACGCTACATGACAACCGTGCTGTTCGATTTACCTCAGTAATAAAGGGAAAATCGCCGTTAAAGGGTTACGGTCGCAACAAGAAATAGGTTTGCCCTGAGTGTCGGATGTGACCGCACCAGGGCTTATATGCCTTTGCAAATCACGCGTACGGCAGAACCGCCAGAGGGGGCGGTTGGTTCACTGTAGCGCATTAGGCTTGGTTTGCGGTCGAGAATCGGTGTAGGCTGAAAGCGAGTTCTATCAACCGATCCCTTTAACATAAGAAACAGGATAACAATGAAAGCCCAAGTCTTTCGCGGTGTCAACCAGCTGAGCTATGAAGAGGTTCCCCTGCCTCAGGTTCAACCGGATGAAGTGCTAGTGCAGGTGAAGGTTGTAGGACTATGCCAGTCGGATATTAAAAAAATCTTGTATCCGCTGTATGAACCGCCTCGGATCTTTGGTCATGAGACAGCCGGAGTCGTTGCGGCGGTTGGCGATGAAGTTCAAAACTGGCAAGTGGGGCAACGGGTAATTGTGCTGCACCACATTCCTTGCATGCACTGCGACTACTGCCTGAACGAAAACTATTCAATGTGTGAGGTCTACAAAAACATCACTACAACGGCTGGTTTCACGCCCAGCGGTGGTGGTTTTGCAGAGTATGTGAAGGTACCAGGACATATTGTGCGCAATGGTGGCCTGATGGAGATCCCCGACCCTATCACCTTTGAGCAGGCGAGCTTTGTAGAGCCGACCAACTGTTGTCTCAAGGCTGTCAAAAAGGCGCAGATTCAACCCGGCCAAACGGTTCTCATCACAGGGGCTGGACCGATTGGGCTGATGTTTATTATGTTGGTCAACTACTTGGGCGCAAGGGCGATCGCCACGGATTTATTGCCCAGCCGAATTGAAAAAGCGCTGAAAGTAGGTGCTGTTGGGGCCTTTGATGCTCGCGATCCTGAGTTGACACAGAAGATCCAAGGTCTAACCGGCGGCATGGGGGTAGATGTCAGCTTACTCGCCGTTCCAAGCGACAAAGCCTTTTTCCAGGCGCTAGACTGCACCCGTAAGGGAGGCAAGATTTTATTCTTTGCTGAGTTTCCCGATGAGGTGGAAATTCCCCTCAATCCCAACGTGCTGTATCGCCGCGAGATTGACCTGCTGGGCAGCTACAGTTCTTCCTATCGGTTGCAAAAGCTAGCCGCAGATATTGTGTTTAATCAGCGCATTGATGTAGATGCCTTGGTGAGCGATCGCTATCCGTTGAGCGACTTAGGTGCTGCTGTGGCCCAAGCCGTTAAACCTGGCCCAGATACCTACAAAATTTTGATTTATCCCTAAAGGTGCGGACCTCTGCCAACTGCTGAACTTGATCAGTGAGTTTTTTACTTTACTCAAACGCAGATTAGCCAAGGCTGACGAGCGAAGGCTGACTGAGTTCAGTTGTTAGCAGCCCGACCCAACTTAAACGGACACAGATTTTTAATTCAGGGTGTTGATGCAAGCACATCAACACCCTGAATTAGATTTACCCCATCAAGGCCACCGTTTAAGACTGCAAACCCTGCTGAATGGCTTGCCGCAAATTACCCTGACAATGGGCTAACTGTTGCTCTGCTGCGTCTACCTCTAAGCCAGTCCAATGCATTAATAGAGCTAACTTAACGCGACGATTACTTTTTTCGAGCAATGCAGCAGCCTCATCACGGCTAAGATCTGTTAAATCTTGAACGATCCGTACCGCTCGGTCGTACAGCTTTTGGTTGGTCACCGACACATCCACCATGCGGTTGCCGTAGACCTTGCCCAACAGAACCATAGTCCCTGTCGATAAAATATTGAGTGCTAGCTTCGTTACCGTGCCAGCCTTCAAGCGTGTTGAGCCTGCCACCAATTCTGGCCCCACCAAGAGCCGGATATCCACATCCACTTCCAATGGCACCTGATCAGCAGGAACACAGGCCATAAAAATGGTGGTTGCACCCAAGGCCTTTGCCGCCTTCAGTGCGCCCTGTACATAAGGCGTTGTACCACCCGCTGAAATCCCCACGACAACGTCTGGAGCTTTAATCCCATGCTCGGTCATTGCAGCAGCCCCATCCTCTGCGCGGTCTTCTAGGGCTTCTGAACTCCGCAATAACGCAGGGGCACCACCGGCCAAAATACCTTGCACCAATTCGGGTGGCGTACAAAACGTGGGTGGACATTCTGCCGCATCCAAGACCCCTAAGCGTCCACTGGTTCCGGCACCAATATAGAACAGCCGTCCACCTTGGCGTAGTCCTGCCGCAGTTTTCTCTAATGCGAGAGCTAAGGCTTCTCTCGCACCCGCGATCGCCGCCAGTACTTTTTCGTCCTCACGATTAAATAAATCGACAATCTCTAACGGTGCCAGTTGGTCTAAATTGAGACTGCGAGGATTAATCTGCTCAGTCAACAAATGGCCACGTTCTTGAATAGGGCCAAAATGGGTCGGGGATGTGCTCAAAACGTGACCTGTTGTGTCGATAACGTCTTGATTACCCTAACATGCAGCGTCCCACAGTCTATAAGACGATGCATTCCTGCATCGTCTTATAGACTGCACACCTAATTGGTTTAAAAATATTCAGCTTCAATGCGGTCTAAATGACGCCTTAGCTTCTCTGGCAAGGCGGCGCGACCTTCAGGAGAAAGGTCTTGATAAGCTTGGGCAAGACGCGTTAGTTCTAAATGATGCTGTGCTTGAAGTCGTTCGACTTGGCCATGCACCTGAACAACTTTATTCGTAGCTGCATTCAGAAGCCTTTGACTTCTGTAGGACGCCATGTCTTGACCAAAGGTCTCTCCTGTGAACAACAGGTGTAACCGCTGCCGTAGACCTAGCCTGGATCCAGGGGCATGGGTAATGTGGTGACTACCGCTGAGCATCCTTATAAACCCCCACAATAAAACGCGTATCGTTGCAACTGTTTGCTAAGGGTACCCCTTCCAACAGGCCGTTAATCATTGCGGCCAATTCAAGAATCATCTTTGGAGTACCGTCTGATAGGTCGCTCCAGCGCTCAAGCTTTGCCCGTGACGCTCGGCAACTAAGACAAGAGCGACAACTTTAACCCCATTTCCGATGGGGGTGGGCTGAACTTGCTAAAGTAGTGGGAATAGGGTAGTACACAAAGTATAACCCTGTAGAGGTGAAATCGAGCCCTCTCTTTTGCTAACCTAGACCGAAATTCCTTTCACCAGAGTGCAACTCAGGATTCAGAAATGGCCATATCTGATCAAATTCAACGACGCTCCGATTTGATAGGGACCCAGGTGATTACTCGCAACACGGGTAAAAAACTGGGCGTCGTCAATCAGTTGTGGGTCGACATCGATCATCGCGAGGTCGCAGCCTTAGGACTTCGCAGTACGTTAATTACGGGCGAGCAGCGCCACATTTATTTAGAAAATGTCCGCCAGATTGGGGATGTAATCCTGGTGGACGATGAAGATGCCATTGAAGACCTGGATACCTTAAACTTCAGCACTCTCATTAACCATGAAGTGATTACAGAAACCGGAGAAGTGCTAGGCCGCGTTAGAGGCTTTAAATTCGATACCGTCAATGGCGAAATTTCGGCCTTGGTGATTGCGTCGATTGGGATGCCGTTGATTCCCGAGCAATTGATTAGCACCTATGAATTGCCTGTGGATCAAATCGTCAGCACCGGCCCAGATCGCATCATCGTGTTTGAAGGGGCAGAAGATCGGGTGATGCAGCTGTCGGTTGGTGTCCTAGAGCGCCTGGGTCTAGGTGCAGCACCTTGGGAAAGCGAAGACGAAGATTACATTCCTACACGCACACCCACCAGCAACCAGTTGCCCTCGGGCCTCCGTACCCCCACCTATGCGCCACCTCGTGCCGCAGCACCAGCCCAAGATGCATGGCAAGAAGAAGAGGCATGGGAGGCTGTGCCTGTATCCCGTCGTACTGAAGAGCCAAACCGAGCCGCAATGGCTGTCCCTCTTGAGACACCTGAAAATCGCCAAGGTGTCGCTTGGGACGAAGAGCTAGAAAAGGATGCCTGGGCAGACGATGATGAGAATTATCAAGCGCCGCCATTGAAACTCCCAGAACGGCAAAAGGTGGCAGAGTATGAACGAGAGGAATATTAATAAGTAGTCGAGATGTCTTTAACTGAACAAGCCCAACGGACCCGCTGTGCAGCCCAGTTCTTGGCTATCCAGTCAGCGGAGGTTAGGAATCAAGCGCTAGAGACGATCGCCCAGTCTCTAGAAGATTCTGCTGCTGAGATTGTGGCGGCCAATGCAGAGGACTGTCGCTTGGCTCAAGCGAATGGCTTAGCCAGTGCCCTTTATGCGCGACTGAAACTAGACGACGTAAAATTGGCGGCGGCGATCGCAGGGATTCGCAGCGTCGCGGCCCTCCCCGATCCGGTCGGTGCTGTGCAGTTAAACCGAGAACTAGATTCGGGCTTGGTTCTTAAACGGGTGTCTTGTGCCCTAGGGGTTTTGGGCGTTATTTTCGAGGCTCGCCCTGATGCCGTGATGCAGATTTCAGCATTAGCTATCAAATCGGGCAATGGCGTACTGCTTAAAGGCGGCCAGGAAGCCTTGCTTTCTTGCCAAGCGCTGGTTAAGGCCATCCAAGCAGGACTCGCTCAGACTCCAATTGATCCTCATGCTGTGGCCCTCCTCACCAGTCGTGAAGAAACTCTAGCCCTACTCAAGCTTGATCAATTTGTGGATTTGATTATTCCCAGAGGGTCTAACAGCTTTGTGCGGTTTGTCCAAGACAACACACGCATTCCGGTTCTCGGCCATGCTGAAGGGATCTGCCACCTCTACATCGATAAAGCAGCGGATTTAGCCAAAACCATTCCCATCGTTGTAGACTCCAAAACTCAATATCCTGCGGCTTGCAACGCCGTTGAAACGCTGCTGGTCCATCAAGACATTGCAGCAGCAATTTTGCCAGAAA
Source organism: Stenomitos sp. (assembly GCA_036704065.1). Lineage (GTDB taxonomy): Bacteria > Cyanobacteriota > Cyanobacteriia > Thermosynechococcales > Thermosynechococcaceae > JAAURS01. The sequence continues at coordinate 7,767 of DATNQK010000731.1, read as the reverse complement.
CCATTGCCGCCCTCCAATCCAAAGGGGTTGCGCTGCGCGGTGATGCGGCAGTTCAAGCCATTGTGCCGATAGAAGCCGCAACCGACGAGGATTGGGCAACGGAGTATAGCGATTTAGTGCTGTCTATTCGGGTGGTGGAGTCTTTAGACGCTGCGATCGCCCATATCCGTACTTACGGCTCCGGTCATACGGAGGCCATTGTGACAGAAGATCAGCAGGCCGCAGATATTTTTCTGGCTCAGGTAGATGCGGCAGGTGTATTCCACAATTGTTCAACGCGATTTTCGGATGGATTTCGCTATGGCTTTGGCGCAGAAGTGGGCATTAGTACGCAAAAAATGCCCCCTCGCGGCCCCGTTGGCTTAGAAGGATTAGTGACCTATAAGTACCAACTTCAAGGACAGGGTCATATTGTTGAAACCTACGTGGGCAATACAGCACGACCGTTTACCCATCGCGACTTGTCCTAAATTCTCTTTATAAAAATTAACCCCATTTCTCATAAAAGTCAGTCAAGATTGAAGAGTATTCCCGAGCGCTTGACTGATGGTGTTCCTGTGCGCAAGTAGAGGGTAGCTAAGGGTGAGGGGTAAAGACGCACGCTGCGCTCCAATTGCATCCCGCTAAGGCAACTTAGGTTTTTTAAAGATGAATTGAATCGTTAAATAATGAGTGAGTGTGTAGCTTAGTCATGTGCTTGGGGCTTTGCATTAATTAGGAGAGAGAAAGATGTCTGTCCAAGAAAATGCAGCACGACTTTTTAAGCAGGTTCATGCTGAACAAGACCGCCAACTCAGATTACAAGCCATCGAAAACCCCAGTGTGTTTACTCAGCTTGCTGAACAACAGGGATATCGACTCGATAGGACGAATCTGGCATCTGCCATTGAAAGCCTCTCCGATGAGGCGATCGCTGCAATTTGGAACCCTGGCATTGGTCCACGACGTCATTTAGTACGTAGATAAACCCAGCTCGAACAGGTAGGGTTAAATATTGCGCTACCAAGCCCCCCACGGTGTGGTAGTGCAATTTTCTTGCGCGGAAAACCATTACGGAAACGTACAGACATCGTGCAAAACTATGTTTTCCCGCAATCTTGATATGTAGGATTGGAGTGATCGCCAGAGACACTATCAGAAATCACCCCAGCGATGCGGCTGAGATCTTGCTACCTACAGTACAACAACCCACACAACGAGATTTTCTCTCTAATTATGCAGCAGTGCACGATTGAATCTATCAATCTTGGGCACGTAAACCTGATACACGGCTATTGGTACATTAAACTTAAAGAGGCAATATTATCCTCTAGGGCCTTCTTTTGAGGCGTAGCCGTCTTCTCCTGTACTGCTGATTCTCAACAGGCGATCTAAAACATGAACACCCCCGTCAAGTCCGAAGGTCAAATCATTTATCCCATTGCCAAGCCGGAAGTCCCGCAAGAGTTGGCAGAGAGCGTTATTGTATCTTCCATTAACGACCTGTATGACTGGGCACGTCTGTCCAGCCTATGGCCGTTGTTATACGGTACTGCCTGCTGCTTTATTGAAGTAGCGGCAATGATCGGGTCTCGCTTTGACTTTGACCGCTTTGGCTTAGTACCCCGCTCCAGTCCTCGCCAAGCCGATTTGATTATTACTGCAGGCACAGTCACGATGAAAATGGCGCCTGCACTGGTTCGTCTTTACGAACAAATGCCTGACCCCAAGTATGTAATTGCGATGGGGGCTTGCACCATTACGGGTGGGATGTTTAGTAGCGATTCGCCCACGGCAGTACGCGGCGTAGATAAGCTCATTCCCGTGGATGTGTATCTGCCAGGATGTCCTCCCCGTCCCGAAGCGATTATGGATGCCGTTGTGAAGCTGCGCAAAAAAATCTCCGATGAGGATATGCGTGAGCGTGGCAAGATGCGCCAAACCCATCGCTACTACAGCACTACCCACAACATGAAAGCGGTGCCGCCCATTTTAACCGGTCAGTACCTCCAGGCTGAGTCGCGTCAGGCTCCACCAAAAGCACTGGCTGAGGCGTTTGGCCTACCTGTGCAACCTGCACTTAAGGTCGCTGAAACAGAAAAGGCCTAGAAACGGTTGACCTCAAGAGAAACTGTTCTATGGCTAGCCCTACGGGTTAAGTTCGATTGTTTAAAATAGATGCTGGCACTGATTAGGAAGGGTTTCGATGCAAACGTCGGCGCTGGATTCTGAAAGTTCTTGCATCTATGAGTGGCAATGGTCTGGTCAAGCGGTTCAGGTTGCCTATAGTCGTTGGGGCCAAGGAACACCTGTATTGCTGCTGCCTGCATTTAGCACGGTTTCGAGCCGTCACGAGTGGCAGGATGCAGCACAGACTCTAGCGGCAGAAGGCTATGAGGTGACTTGTATCGACTGGCCAGGATTTGGCGATTCGAGCCGCCCAGCATTGGACTACAGTCCTGTCCTGTTTGAAGCCTTTCTACCAGATTTTGTAAGGTCTTGCTTTGAGCGACCCATTAATGTGGTTGCCGCTGGTCATAGTGCAGGGTTTGCTTTGCAGTTGGCTCATCAGTTGCCGCGACAAGTTCTCAAACTGATATTGGTGGCACCCACTTGGCGAGGGCCACTGCCGACCATGGGCGTGCCCAAGCAAATTGCCCGAGGGGTGGAGCAATTGGTGCGATCGCCAGTGATTGGTCAGGCCTTGTATTTCCTGAACACGCGTCCTTCGTTTTTGCAATGGATGTATCGCCGCCACGTCTTTACTGAGCCCCAACGTCTGACACCGACGTTTATGCGCGAAAAGTATGAGACCACTCAACAAAAAGGGGCACGATTTGGTCCAGCTGCCTTTGTCACGGGTGGCCTTGACCCAGTCACCAACCGGGGTGCCTTTTTGCAATTGTTTCAAGACCTGAAAGCACCCTGTCTGATCCTAGCAAGTGCCGATGGCCCTCCTAAATCCAAAGCAGAAATGGAGGCAATTGCACAACTGCCTCACATTCGCTTACAAATGCACCCTGGTTCCCTTGGGCTTCACGAAGAATACGGGAACGAGGTGGGAGAAATTATTCGCTCCTTTTTGGCGGAGTAGCCGCACTCTACACTCCAAAGCTTACCTTGGACGTAATTGGAGTGCGGCCCTTTGCCAAACTAAAGCGTGAGAGATTGCGGATTGGTTTCAATCAGCTTGGCTAAATCCTGCAAGAATGCAGCCGCGTCTGCACCGTAAATGATGCGGTGATCGCAGGTGATGTTGACTTGCATTTGAGTTTTGATGCCCATCATGCCCTCTTTGGTGGCAACCACCTGAGGTTGAGACGCACCAATGGCCAAAATAGACCCTTGGCCAGGGGGCAGAATGGCATCGAAACGATCTACACCAAACATGCCTAAGTTAGACAGGGTGAAGGTGCCGCTGTTGTACTCCTCTGGCTGCAACTGCTTAGCCCGAGACCGCTCGACCAAATCTTTCCACTCTCGCGACATGGAATATAGATCGGTTTGATCGGCACCCCGTAACACTGGGGTGATGAGACCGCCACCTGGCATGGCTACGGCGATCGCCACATTAATTTGGCTGCGATATTGAATGCCTTGGTCGGTGTAACAAGCATTGAGCAGAGGATGCTTTTGCAACGTTACCGCCACTGCCTTAGCCAAGAGCGCCGTCATGGTGACACCCTTGCTCTTCACCTGCTTGTACAACTTATCAAGAGCGTCGGTGGCGATGGTATAACCCACATGGAACGTAGGCACCTGAAGGCTAGCAACCATGTTGCGGGTTACGGCCTGCTGGAGCGTGTTAAACGGCACAACTTCCCCAGCGGCTGCAGCTGCAGCCACCGCAGGCTCAACAGATCCAGTCGCCGCCGCAGGCTTAGACGACCCAGCAGAAACGGGTGTTGTGGATGCAGGGACAGAAGGTGCAGCAACCGGAGTTTTGCCTGCTGCCGCTTCCACATCTTCGGCAATAATGCGCCCAAAGGGGCCGCTCCCCTTAAGGGTATTCAAATCAATTTTGAACTGCTTCGCGAGTTTTCTCGCCCTTGGGGAGACAACAAGGCGTCCACTGCCCGCGCTGGCGGCTACGGCCACAGGTGCTTCCACCGCCGTAGCTACCTCGGCAGAGGCTCCGTTACTGGTTGCAGCGACAGGGGCTGGAGTGGGGGTGGCGGCTGGAGTGGATGAAGCTGGGCTAGCCGGGGCACTAGCGGCACCCCCCTGAACCTTGGCTTGGGCCGCAGCAATTTCAGCTTCGGTTTCGGCAATCAGGCCAATCATGGCTCCTACCGGTGCCGATTCACCTGCCGAGACAGCGATCGCAGCCAAATAGCCTTCATAAAACGATTCCACGTCCATGTCCGCCTTGTCGGACTCGACTACAAGGACAGTCTCTCCTTTTTCGACCTTGTCTCCAGGTGACTTAGTCCAAGTAACGATCTTGCCTTCAGTCATGGTGGAACTGAGAGCGGGCATGAAGACTTCACGAATCATGGGGCGGCGTTCCGAATCGATATCGATAGTTTACAGTCAAAGACAGCTGCGCATTGAGCGGCGCAGGGCTGAGTCAAGCTCAATACAGCATTTTAGCCTGATGAGGATAATAAAAGACCTATACCTCACCCCGAATATCTATAACAACACCATCGCGCAACACAATTTCCACCTGCATGCGACGGATCAAGTGGTCGCCTTTCTGAAGATAGAAGAAGTTATCGATTTGTCCTTGTTCGACTTCCTGATCCATGTCCAGCATCTGCACTTGGTTCAATTGCTGTAACACCTGGTTTTTCTGATCCAGTAGTTCGCTCTTGCGGGCATTGGCTTGGGCTTGCAGATCTTGAATTTGGGCATTCAACGCATCGGAGGGCTGGCCCAGAAGCTGACGTTGCAGTTCTGTCATCATCTGCTGTACTTGAAGCTCAAGCTGCTGGAGCTGACTATCAAACTGATTAATTTGGGCTTGCAGTTGCTGCTGCGCTTCTTCTTTCCAAAGGGGCGTAACAATGGCTTTCACGGGGATAGCCCGACGCAGTAACAGTTGGTCGCTCACAATATCCATGCTATCGGTGTATAAATTTACAAAAAATCGCTACGAAAACATGTCGTTGATCATATCGCGGTAGCGTTCCATCACGACAGGACGACGTACCTTCATCGTTTGGGTGAGTAGACCATTTTCTACGGAAAAAGGTTCGCTTAAAAAGCGAAAAGCACCAATGCGATCATCCGGTCGATACCCTGGCCGATCTTGTACTTCTCGGACCAGTTCTTGACGATAGAGGGATTGAATCTCAGGACGATCAAGAGACCAAGTGGCGGATGTCGACCCTGTTTCTGGGGGGGCATCGGGAAGTTGTAACGTCCCACCTTGAGACTCCACCCAGGGTTGCAACACATCCCAGTTGGGCACAATTAAGGCCCCCAATGAGCGCTGGTCCTGGCCAACGAGCATGATTTGGGCAATGTAGGGGCTGCGCAAACAAGCATCTTCAATGGGCTGTGGTTCGATATTTTCCCCATTGGAGAGCACAATAGTGTCCTTAGCCCGTCCGGTAAGGATTAAATCGCTGTCAGGGGTAAGCCATCCTAAATCGCCTGTGTCGAACCAACCTTCGGGGTCGATGGCTTTGGCGGTGGCTTCTGGGTTGTTGTAGTACCCTTGCATCACTTGGGGGCCACGCGCTAACACGAGTCCTTGTTGCCCCAAGGGCAATGGGCGGCGCGTCTCTGGGTCTACAATCTTAATCTCAGTCTGGGCCAGGGGACGTCCGGCAGAGCGGCGCAGGTTATGTTCACTACGTCGCACGGTCAAAACGGGAGAGGTTTCCGTGAGGCCATAACCCACCAGCAAATTGATGCCCACGATTTCAAAGAAATTTTCGAGGTGCATTGCCAAAGAGCCACCGCCACTCACAGAGGCTTCAAACTTGCCTCCCAATGCATCGCGGACTTTGCTATAAACCAGGCGATCGCCCAAGGCATGCAGGGGAGCCAAGGCCACGCATTGCAAAAAAGCTCCCATCCGTTGCCCCAGTGAGGGACGCAAATGATTGAGATCCATCCCTTGCAGCGTGCGACGGGCTGTAATGTAGCGCTCACTCCACTGGAAAAAGAACGAGACCAGTTTTTGCTTTTTGGGAGGCTGCTCTCGAAATTGTTTCTGAATCCCTTCGTAGAGAGATTCCCACAGGCGCGGTACGCTGGCCATGAGAACGGGCCGATAGGTTTGCAGGTCGCGCTTAATTTGGCGGATGTTGGTATACACCTGCGTACATCCTTGGGAAAGCAGGTAATACTCTACGGTGCGACCAAAGCTGTGCCAAGTCGGCAAAATACTCAGCACGGAAGCCCCAGGACGAGGATGCAAGACTTCCGGAAACGTATTCATTTGATGCAAGAGATTGCGGTGGGTTAACTGAACCCCTTTGGGCTGTCCCGTTGTGCCGGAGGTATACAACAAGGTAGCCAACTGCTCGATTTGAAACGTAGGCGGATTGAAAACGCCCTCGGCCCCAAAGCTTAAGAGTTGATTCCAGTTCAATGTTTTGACGGAAGCTTCTGCGGGTGGCGTTTCATCGGAGAGTAACCCAATAAACCGAACCGTTGCAGGATCTAGCAGCGGCAAAACGGCCTGGCAGGTCTTCAAGTTCTCTACCAACAATGCTGAAGACCCACTGTTTTGGTAAATAAATGCCAATTCTGGCGGGTCAGCTTGAGAACTGCGCACAACATCCACCGCACCTGCACTCATGCATCCTTGATCGGCAATGAACCACCGCGCACTGTTGTCTGAAAACAAACTGACGCGATCGCCGGATGCCACTCCCAAAACCTGCAATGCTGTGGCAAACTGGCGGATCTGCTGAGCCAGTTCAACATAGGTCAACTCAAGGCTGGGTTTATTGTGGACATCTCGCAATGCCAGAATGGTGCCAAAGCGACGGGCAGCAATAGGCCAAATTTCAGGCAATGCTTGCAAGGCTGCATATTCGTCACTGGCGGGCCAGGAATGCGAGGATTGAGATGCGGTATACCCTGTACTGTTCATAATCCAAGTAATATCTGACCTTACCAAGGTAAAAACTGAACGGCTGAGGCGTGAAGAACAACACCGAAGGCACATTGTTCCTATCTCTTAGAGTACCGCTGTCGCGTCGACGCTAGAGTGCTGCTGGGCCAATGCGCGACTCTGGCACAGGGTGAAGCAACAGGGTCAATGGGGCAAAGGTTCCACCCGAGACAGGGTAAATCGTAACGAATGTTTACTAAGTGTTTAATTTTCCTTATCAAATTGTGTCAGTTCCGGCGATTCGCCCCAGGGGACCTAGAAATCTTTGCTACAAACACTGAAGGAAGACATAAATTCTTTAATTTTGACCTCAGTCCTTTAAAATTTCTTCATTGCCGATTCTGAACGCCAAGGAGTTCTGCTGCATGTTCACCCACGTCAAGTCCGCCATTCGGCACGTGAGTCCCGACAACCTTCAGGGACGTGCATTGATGAAGGTGGTCTATGTCGTGTTAGAGCCTCAATACCAAAGCGCCCTGACCGCTGCCGCCACCTCGATTAATCAACATAATCCGAACTTGGCCATCGAACTCAACGGCTATCTGATTGAAGAATTGCGATCGCCCGAAAACTATGAGGCCTTCCAAGGTCATATCGCCGAGGCAAATATCTTTATTGGCTCCTTGATCTTTTTAGAAGACCTCGCCGATAAGCTCGTTGAGGCAGTAGAGCCCCATCGCGATCGCCTCGATGCGGCAGTTGTATTCCCCTCC
>DATNQK010000730.1:0-19265 GCA_036704065.1 Stenomitos sp. | reverse complement strand
CTTAAAAGGGGGTGTGCGAGAAGTTCTGGCTTCGGAAGCACTCCACTATCTAGGCGTGCGGACCTCCCGTTGCCTTAGCATGATTGAAACAGGCGAACAACTGTGGCGTAGCGACGAACCCTCTCCCACTCGATCATCAGTGATGGTGCGCTTCAGTCGGTCTCATATTCGGTTTGGCACCTTTGAACGTCTTCATACGCTGCAACGTCCGGATCTGATTCGTAAGCTCCTCGATCATGTCATTGATACTTACTACCCTCACCTAAGCGCCGAACCGGATCGTGATGCTCGCTTCTATACCGAACTCGTACAGCGCACGGCAGAGTTGGTTGCCCAGTGGATGTCAGTGGGCTTTTGCCATGCAGTCCTCAATACGGACAACATGTCGATCACGGGCGAAAGTTTTGACTATGGCCCCTTTGCGTTTATCCAAACCTTAGATACGAAGTTTACCGCTGCCTACTTCGACTACTACGGACGCTATAGCTACGGTCAACAGCCGGGTATCTGTCAATGGAATTTAGAGATGCTGCAACGTCCGTTGGGTCTGGTGATGGCTCAAGCCGATTTAGAGGCAGGCTTACAAACCTTTGAAGCTGCATATTCCGCAACCTATCGCCAGCGCATGGTACAAAAACTGGGCTTTGACCAATGGGATAGCGAGGCAGCCAACGATCTCCTGGTTCAAACGTTAAACCTCTTGCAAGCAACCCAGGTTGGGTACCATACGTTCTTCGCAACGCTACGCCAAGAATTTACCCCCCTATGGCATGTGGACGCAGGGCATATTCTTAGCGAGTCAACCCTGCTTGCCCAAGAAGCGTGGCAACCATTAGTCGCGGCATGGCGAAAGTGTTATTACCAGATGCTGCGCCAGTTGCCCGATGAGGCAATGCATGAGGTGGGCGATCGCCTGCGTCGGCATAACCCCTTAAAAGTGATTGTGCGACCTGAAATTGAAGCGGTATGGGAACCGATTACAAACGAGGACAATTGGCAACCGTTTTATGAGTTACTGCATCAATTGCAAACCCTCGGCGGCTGAGAAAGTGTTCTGTGACCCTAGGGCGAGATATTCGAGAGAGCTTCGACTTCAGTGGGGGTGGACACCAACTCAAACTTGGTAGGTTTGTCTTCTAGCACCATCCGCGATCGCAAACTCATCAAGCTAGTTTTAATCACCACCGCCGTCGGTACAGCAACCAGTACACCAATCAGCCCTGCCGTTTTGGCACCAATCAACACCGAAATAAAAACCCATACGGGGTTCAAACCCGTCACACTACCCAGCACTCGAGGGGCCACCAAATTTTCTAGGATTTGCTGCACGATAACCGCCGCAATTAAAACCTTCAGCCCTAGCCAGATATTTTGCAAGGCCACCAATAGCGTTACCGAAATAATGCCTACCGTGCCCCCGAAGGGAATTAAGGCCATCGTGCCAATGGTTAGACCAAACAACAACCCAAAGGGCACCTTCAAAAACAAAAAGGTCGGCACTAAAGCCGAGGCCATACAGATCCCTAGAATCAGTTGCCCAATAAAATAGTTCTGAAAACTGAGCCGCAGGGTTTTAGAGACAGGCTCTTGTTTCGACTCTGGTAACCATTCAATCAAGCTTTGCCACAGTTCGTCGCCATGCTGGAGCAAATAAAAGGTCAAAATGACTGTGACTAATGTGGTGATGAGGGTATCTAAAACACCACTCACCGTTCCTAACGCTAAGTTCACAATACTTTTGGTCAACGACTGCAACTGACCCTGAAGTCGGTCAATCACTTGGGCCGTAATCACATCTAGATTTAACGGAATCCCATGTTCTTCAGCCTGTTGACTGAGAAGTAAGAGTTGTTGACGACCCGATTCAATCCACTCCGGCAGGCGTGTAGCCAACTGCAACGCTTGTGCGTAAGCAAGAGGAAATAACGTAATCCCCAAACCGAGCAACAGGGAAAGGGTCAGTAAAAAGATAATGATCGAGGCAGGTTCACGCTTAAGGTTACGCTCTACACACCAGCTCACAGGGTAATTGAGTAAAAAGGCCAGCAGCGATGCAACCACCACAATGCCAATCAACACCCCAAAAAACTTGGCAATGGAAGCCATAGCCCAGAAATTCAGCACCAAAATGGGAGCTGCCAAGCCAATCATCAGCAATCGACTGGGAACTGAAAGTTTTTGCCACCACTGGAAATAACTGGTTCGATCCATACCTCTGCCCTTCTCAGCAGTAAAAGAGGCGAAGATGCCAACGCCATCGCACCCTTACCTATATAGGGTATCGAATTCTATGCAGAACCTTACAACAAAGTTCAGAGTTGGGGATCACTAAAACATTTCAAGATTGCCCCAACGCTTGTGGTGGCGATCGCAGACTCGCTGCTCCACCCGGTTACCGTTTTCGTAACTTTACTCGCACTAGCGTGTGGGCATGCGATGGTTGGAATATGTAATCCATCTAGGAATCTGAGGCTATGTTCAAGCAATATCTGCCCCCCCTTCCCAAACACAAACCATTATGGCCACTGGGGGCGATCGCTGTTTTTGCAATCGGCTATACCGGCCTCACGGCCCTAGCACCTGTCGCTCAGGCACAAGAGCGACCTGTTTCCCTCTCCTCATCCACACAAATGTTACGTACTTTAACAGTTACAGGCCAATGCACCGAGAAAATTCCTGCTACTTTAGCTGACGTGCAACTTGGCGTAGAGACCCAAGGCAAAACAGCCCAACAAGTTCAAGAAGAAGTGGCTCGCCGATCCTCTGCTGTGGTGGCATTGCTGAAGTCTCGTGGCGTCGAAAAACTGCAAACAACTGGCATTAATCTGAACCCGCAGTACAGCTACACCAACAACAAACAAACACTCATCGGCTACCAAGCTAGCAATACCGTGAGTTTCCGTATTATCGCCACCCAGGCGGGCACGCTGATGGATGATGCGGTTCGAGCGGGAGCCAGCCGTATCGACAACATTTCCTTTGTGGCATCTGATGCTGCGATCGCCGATGCCCAAAAAGTTGCCCTCCGCAAAGCCACGCAGGATGCCCAAAGTCAAGCCAATGCTGTACTTGAATCCATAGGCTTAAAGGCACGCGAAATTGTAAGCATCCAACTGAATGGGGCCAATACCCCTCCACCCATGCCCTACCGTATGACCATGAAAGCAGCGCCCATGAGTGCAGATGCAGCAAGCTCCCCCGTCGAGGCAGGAGAGCAATCCGTTCAAGCATCTGTAACCTTACAGATCAGCTATTAAGTGTCCTGTAGAGGCTGTGCATGATCTAAAACTCATCATAGGCAGGGGCCGCTCCGGGGTCGACCGCATCACGTTTCGACCCCAATAAATCTAGCCGATCCACCCGCACCACAGGTCTAGTGCGGTCTACACCTGTACCTCGATCTTTCCAGTGATCGAACTTGAGCGATCCCGTTGCGCCAATTAGGCTGCCTTTGCGCACATACTGCGCTGCAATTTCTGCATTTTTACCCCAGAGTTCTAAATCGAACCAATCGGGTTGTTCGTTATTGCGGCTGCGACGATCCACCGCAAGGGTGAGTTTGCAAACCACACTACCCGATTCAAAGTAGCGCACGTCCGGTTCGGTGCCCACCCGACCTACCAAATTTACGAGGTTTAAACTCATTTCTATCCAACCACAAAGCTAATGTTTGGTTCTATTTTTATTCTAATCTAATTCCCAAGGATCCAAACTGACCGTGGCTCTTTTAATTCCCCATGCGTTTTAAAGAGAGGAGGGGGATTCAGTCCAGCGATCTAATACATCTTTGACCAGCACTTCCTTGATCCAAATTTGCCCCACAATGACCAATGGCAAGGCCAGCAATAAACCGAGAAATCCGAAAAAAATTGCAAATACAATTTGAGAAAGCAATGTAACGGCAGGCAGCAAGGAAACCTGCTTGGCCATCACCGTTGGCACCAATAAATATTGCTCTAGCTGCTGAATCAGAACATAGAGCGCTAAAACTGCACCCGCCTTCCAAGGCGCATCCAATAGGGCGATCGCTATTGCCGGAATCACACTCAAGGTCGGACCAATATTTGGGATTGCTTCTAACAAGCCAGCGATTAACGCATTTGCCAAAGGCAATCGCACTTGCAACACCAATAAGCCGATGAAGCTGCAAAAGCCAATCACAAACATGTTGAATAAAATCCCAGCCATCCAGTTATCTAAACCAACCTCACAAAGCCCTAAAATCTCATCAATTCGTCGGCGGTAAAACGCTGGAAATAACCGCACAAACAAACTACGGTACTTACCTGGTTCCGTGATAAACATCATAGTTAAAACCAAAACCAGAAGGCTATTGAGCAAAACCACCAAGGAGTTAGAGAACAAAGCAAAGAAATTAGAAAATATAGGCCCAGCCAACGGCGAAATTTGATTCTTTAGATCGTCATACCAGCCGCTGCTTAATAAGTTCTCGCCTGGGATACGTTGCTCTATCCAGTGGCCCAATGCAACCAATCGATCAATGCCCTGAGGTACTAAAGCAGCCAATTCTTGAGACTGAGCCACAAAGGGCGGAATCACCAATATGCCGAAAACGGCAATACTGACAAAGAAAAGACCAATGACAGCTAGCAGTGCAAAACGCCGTTTAATACCAAAGCGCTGCGTCAGTTGCCGAGCTAAACCATTCATTGCAGAGGCCAGCACAACAGCCGTAAACCCTAGCAACAAGACTTGGCGAATTTGCCACAACACGTAGAGCGAAACGCAAAGAACCGCTAAGCCTATCCACTTGCCAAGATTCACAGCAATACAACCCCTACAAGGCACAACCTGTTTGAGCAATTAACAGCGACCGAGTCTGACTCTAAACGCTTATAGCTCATACCCTCTAGAGCTGAGCTTCAAGCCAGTTTAACCCACCCGCGAAGCATTCTAGTACTCTCAGGATCAAAGAATTGTTGAGGGGCTGCCCATCATAAAAGTCCAGCCAAAAAGTTTAAAACTTTTTGTATCTGGACTTTAAGGTTAAGGCTAAAGCTATACAAACTAATCGTGGCAGAGACTATTTGCCAATCGTTCAACCAGCATCAAGCACTACCACGCGCTACTTAGAAAAAGGGTCTATTGGAGCGATTGGGATTATAGGGTCGGTAAGAGCGATTAAAGCTCCTGCCGCCCAGCCAGTCGTTAAGAGCCGTTAAATCTTGACGAACCACATACCATTCGTCTCTCCAACGCCATTTTTGAGGGCTACGCTCTAGGGAATTCTGCAAGCGCCAGCCTTGATCTAATAAATCGCGTAGACGTCTTCGGCCTGCGTCTCCATCCTCATAGTCATTGCGCAGATCACGAGCCGCATACTGAAAGTCTCTCACTCTTGCGTTTAAGTTATCTTCCCGCTGCGTTCCATCCAGGCGACTATTATCCAGGGATCGGTCATAGGAGCGCTGAAACGTATCAACGTGGTACACCAAACTATCTAGGATATTCTGAACCCGATAGGACGGACCACCTCCCCATTGAGCCACTACAGTCGGCTCGGTTGTTTGCCACGCTGCCTGAGCAGGGATAGCTCCGGCAGCTAAGCTTGCCATAACTGGCAGCAGCAAAAAGCTGAAGGTTGCTTTGTTCATACCTTTATCTCTCCGTTTAAGTCATATATGGAAGACTTTAATATGGCAAAAAACTTTCCATAGGAATCTGTTCCAACAGTCCCTACAGACGCTCATCAAGTCGCCCAATTGAGTCAGAAAATAATCTATACCTCAGAAGACGCGATCTAAGCCTAGACAAGTTCCCGGCAATGTTCATTGTGTCGGTTCATTGCAATCTAATAAGATAAAACCTAATTTGTCACTGCCTTAAACGGCAACACCATTATGGTTGAACAAACTCCGTCTTTAACTGAGCGCGAGTGGTGGGCACAGCGCTGGATAGACGTATTAGAATCCTTCGGTTGGCGACGTCGCCTCGAGCGGGCTCGCAACTATGCCCGCGAGGGTCGTGTTTTAGAACTGAAGTTTGAAGGCCCCAGTGTTAGGGCTCAGGTGCAAGGCACAGCCCCTCAACCCTACCAGGTCTCTTTGGGGCTCGATCCTTTTACGGATGAGCAATGGGGTTACGTGGTCGAAGAACTCTCAACCCGTGCCATCTTTGCGGCCAAGTTATTGGCTGGCGAGATGCCACAGACCATTGAAGATGCGTTTACGGCCAGCGGTCTGAGTTTATTCCCCTTTAGCAAGTTCGACATTCACAGTACATGCGACTGTCCCGATCCCGTGAACCCTTGCAAGCATATTGGGGCGGTTTACTACTTGCTCGGCGATGCTTTTAGTCAAGATCCATTTATCTTGTTTGAGTTGCGAGGTAGGACAAAACAACACATCATTGATGCCCTGCGGCAACTGAGAACTACTGTCCAAGAGGCAGACGATTCCTTGGCAACTGCAACGGTTAAGCCCCGTTCTGGGATGCCGCTGGTCAACCGCTTCTGGCAATATCCTGCACAACTTGATCCGTCCTTGGTGGTGATTGTCCCGCCCCCTAGCCAAGATACGGTTCTAGAGGTTTTAGGGACACTGCCCTTGGAGCAATCTAGTCCCAACTCGCCTTCGCCTCACGGGTCGCAGACTCAAAAATTCTCAGAGGTTTTGAAGCAGGTTTACCAACAGGTCAGCTATCACAGCCTCATGCGTGCCATGCTCAATCAGGAGACGGAATAAGTGAGTAATGCATTACTTGAGCCACGCTGGTTTGTCCGCCGCGACATTGATGGTTTTTTTGGGCTGGCCTTAGATAACCTCATTCAAATTTTATTGATTATCGGTTTATGCCAAGGGGTTTTAGGGTTTAAGGCTGAGTTACTCTATGGGCGAGTATTACCCGCAGTCGCGCTGAGTTTGGCGGTGGGAAACGTCTACTATAGCTGGTTGGCCTATGTTCAGGGCAAACGGGAAGGCCGCAATGACTTAACTGCCTTGCCCTATGGGATCAACACGGTGAGCTTATTTGCTCATGTTTTTTTGGTGATGTTGCCCATCAAGTTAGCGGCCCTGGCCCAGGGGGTGTCGCCAGAAGCTGCCGCCGAGTTGGCTTGGAAAGGGGGTTTGGTGGCTTGTCTGGGTTCAGGTCTGATTGAGTTGGCAGGTGCTGGGGTGGGCGATCGCCTCCGTCGCTTTGCACCGAGAGCTGCCATGCTTTCCACCTTGGCTGGGATTGCCATTACCTTCATTGCCATTGGCTTTTTGTTTCGGACCTTTGCCCATCCTCTGGTCGGCATTCTGCCCTTGGGGATCATCTTGTTAACCTATTTCGGTCGCGTGAGTTGGGGCATTCCAGGCGGATTATTGGCGGTACTACTTGGCAGTGGCTTGGCTTGGGCGACGGGACTCATGCAATGGAACGCGACTGCGTTGCAAACCGCGCTCCAACCCATTGGCTTACACATGCCAACGATTTGGCTGGGCGCACTGTGGGAACAACGTGCGGTGCTAGTCACCTACTTCAGCATCATTTTGCCGATGGGTCTCTTTAACCTGGTGGGTAGCCTCCAGAACTTAGAAAGTGCTGAGGCAGCAGGTGATCGCTATCCGACGGCACCTTGCTTAGCCGCCAATGGCATCGGTAGCCTTGTGGCTGCTGTCTGTGGCTCTTGTTTTCCCACCACCATTTATATCGGGCATCCAGGCTGGAAAGAGATGGGGGCGCGGATTGGCTACTCTTGGCTCAACGGCTTACTGATGGGATTGCTCTGCATTACAGGCGGCTTCGGCCTCGTCACCTACTTTGTGCCTGTGGATGCGGGTATGGCAATTGTGCTGTGGATTGGCATCGTGATTGTGGCCCAAAGCTTTACCGCCACACCTCGCGCCCATGCGCCTGCTGTCGTTGTGGGTCTGCTGCCTGGGATTGCAGGGTGGGGTGCTCTCATTGCTAAAAATAGTCTGCGCGCTGCGGGGTTAGGGACGCCTCAAGATCCCTTTTCAGCCACACTCATCCCGCAGTTTCACCTGAGCGATACCTACATTGAAGGGGCCTTTGCCCTAGAGCAAGGATTTGTCTTTTCGGCGATGATCTGGGCTGCGCTCACGGTTTTGATTATTGAACAACGCTTTGCCCAAGCTGCACTGTGGGCCTTAGTGGCGGCAGCGCTGTCTTGGGTGGGACTCATTCATAGCTATGCGTGGACGATGGCCGATACGGTCGTACAGCTAGGGTGGGGGGCTGGCGCAACATGGGCTGGCAGCTACGCGCTGTTGGCCTTGTTATTATTTTTTGCAGGATGGAAACACCATCGCAAACTTTTCTTTTAATCCGATTCCAGGCGATAGCCAAACTCGGCTAAGCGAGCACTCGACTCTCGCCATTTGGGTTGCACTTTGACAAACAGCTCTAGATAAACCTTGCCCATCAACAGCTTTTGAATTTGCTGTCTGGCTTGCGATCCGATGGCCTTCATCATCGTGCCACCCTGGCCGATTAAGATGGCTTTTTGCGAGGGGCGCTCTACATGAACGGTTGCTAAGATCCGTGTGATTTTAGGATCTTCTTCTACTCGCTCGATTGTAATGGCTACGGAGTGGGGAACTTCTTCGCGGGTCAAGCTTAAAATCTGCTCACGAATCAGTTCGCCCATAATGAAGCGTTCCGGCTGATCGGTGATTAGATCGGGTGGGTAATAGTAAGGCCCCAGCGGCAAACGCTGAATTTCTTGGACTAACAACTCTTCTAGACCTTCTCCGGTTTCAGCCGAAAAGGTATGGTAGGGCCACTGTCGCTGCGTAGCCAGTTGAATATAACTGTCCAGAACTGCGGCTCGCTGTGCTGCATCTGCGGGGGCGAGGTCAAGTTTATTGATGCCTAAAAGCACTGGGGTTTGGGCACGGTTCAACAGATCTGCAATGAACTGATCCCCTTTGCCACAGGGCGTAGAGCCATCCACGACGAACAGCACGAGGTCTACGGCATCAATTGAGGCGATCGCCGTTTTAACCAAGACCTCGCCCAATGAGTGATGGGGTTTATGAATTCCAGGCGTATCCACGAAGATAATCTGGGCATCGGGGCGGGTCAAAATCCCTCGCAGACGATTGCGTGTCGTTTGCGCCACAGCGGAGGTAATGGCCACCTTTTGGCCCACAAGGCGATTCATAATCGTAGACTTGCCCACATTGGGGCGACCGATCAAGGCAGTAAACCCAGACCGGAATTCTGGCGGTGCAGTTGGAATCATTCCGTCTCATCAATTGGCATGGGATTAATAGCTGCAATACAGCCATTACCACCAGCATATCGTCCTTACGTAGTCATCACCCAAGCTGAGATGAATGCTACAGTCATCCTACCTGTGCTCAGTTCCAACAGCGTTGAATATGCCACCCTATGAACTTATCCTCCTAGCGCTTGCAGGCTTAGGAACAGGAATCTTAGCAGGATTTTTAGGCATTGGCGGCGGGACTGTTTTGGTTCCGCTACTGGTTGCGTTTGGCTTTTCTCCGCTTCATGCGGTGGCGACCAGTAACCTCTCCATTACGATTACAGCGATTTCCGGCAGCATCCAAAATTGGCGAATGGGGCTTTTAAGCGTAGGCAGGGTTGTAGGGTTAGGTCTACCTGCCATTGCAACAGCACAGGTCGGCGCAGCCATTGCAGATTGGATTCCTGCTTACTATCTGCTCACAGGTTTTGGATTCCTGCTGCTACTCAACATTTATCTGGTGAATTTACGTCAGCGGTTAGCTCAAACACAGCAGAGCGATACTGTTGATACTACTGGGGCAAGCACTCAGCCCATGAACATCATACTTTTCAGGCTCTTTACAGGGGCGATCGCTGGTTTATTAGCGGGTCTTTTTGGCGTAGGTGGCGGGGTGATTATGGTACCGTTGCAAATTTTGCTTCTCAAAGAACCGATTAAAGTGGCCATCCAAACCAGTTTGGGCGTTGTGGTCATTACGGCAATCTCGGCCTGTGTAGGTCATGCCCTACGTGGCAACGTATTGTGGACCGCAGGCATCATGTTAGGACTCGGTGGCTTAGTGGGCGCGCAAATCAGTACGCGCTTTTTGCCAAAGCTGCCAGATCGCCTCATTAGTTTAGGATTTCGAGCCTTTTTAGGCGTTCTTTCTATCTATGTGTTTGCTCAAGCTTGGCAAGCTTATCAAGCAGCACAAGGCACTTAGCGATCGCTTAGGGGCAGAATACAGAGAAGCAATAAAATAAAGTCACCTCTACAGTTTTATGTTTACTTTTCCTGCAAAAGAAAGATACTTTCCTCATAATTTAGGTTGATTACCAAGGAGTAAAACTTAAAACTTAAGGGGAATGTATTTATAGGAAAGCATCATTACAGTGGAATCATGCTAATGAAGAAGGTAACTGTAATGACTCAATCCAATGCTGCTGAATCCGAATCAACTGCGACAGGAGGCGGCAAACAAACTCCCATTGATCCCGAACAACGAAAGGTTTTAGACGACACCAAGTCTCAAGCAAGATCCAGTGCAAAACCAGAAGCAAATCCAGGATCTGGGTTCATTGTAGCCAAGGATGAGCCGACTCAAGAAGAAGAGCAAGCTTCGGAATAGTTGTAACTGGTAATGTTGCCTTCATCCAAGTTTTAGCTCATTGCTGAGCTGTCTTAAAGTTTAGAGTACAAATGTTTCTGAATGGCTCTAAACAAGGATCAAAAATAGGAGTGGAGTCGCGAGAAACTACTTTTTAGCTACTTGAGTAAATTAGGTGTTTCATCGCAATCCATTTCTAAAAGGCCCTCCTTCATTCAGTATTGAGTAGAGGGGGGCTTAGGACATTTCAAGGAAAATCTTTAGAACGGGCAAGCTACAAAAACCAGACTCTGTTAAATCCTTCAATTTACAGAGTTTATCTATGCCTTTAGTTTCTAGTTCTTCAGACAGACGATTTATAGAATTGACCCAGTAGATTTAAGGAATTTATTATGCCGTCTAACGATAAAAGTATCGATACAAGCACTGGAGAAAACGAAAATACATCCTATGACGCAGAACTCCTTAAAGATGCGATCGCTGAGGATGAAGCAGCAGCACCTGAGACCAACATTTCCAAGGACTACGCGCAGTCAAAACAATTTAGTACACCAGACCATGAACTAGCACCTGAAGAAGTCACCCCATCCTTAGGCAGTTCTTTTAACCCCCTGAATGATGCCTCTGAAAGTACGGCAGAGGGAAATCCAGAAAACTTTAGAGAGATGGCTCAAGAACTCAATGTGGATCGCTAGGGCAGCCCTATAAGGACTAGGTCTACTAACTAGAAAGCATCTTGAAACTGTGCAGCAAAGGCATTTACTTGCTTTCTTTTTCACGGTGCCGCCTTAGTAATTCATACAAGCCTGGCAAATATTTAAAGCGGACATCCCTCGGAGTAGGGGTGTCTTTTTATGGCTGTGTTTAGGCTTAAATCAGTTAAATACTTGAACCCCTGTTCAAAAATACTCATAGACTATCCCCAACATTAATCTCCAGGCTTTACTACAACACACTTTCAATGATTGAGTACATCCTTAATTAATCCAACCTAGAGCCCGAAATCCAGTGGGCTTTACCTAGAGTGGTACAAACAAAGTTGGTATAGCAGCAATCAAGCAAACCCTTTGATGTGTCTGGGGATGCTGATGAGCATTACTTTCTATCTACCGAATTATCCACCTTTGGATCTTATTCGTCATGCTCACCGAAACCCATGTAATTCAAGAATTTACGACCTTGGTCGAGCGTACTCATCCCCAAGCAGGAGCACTCCTACAACACTGTCGCATCAAACTCATTACAACCCATTGGGGACGCCCTCCTAAGCGATTAGACTACATCGCCATCTATTGTTCTGAAGCCCTCATAGAGGCTGTCTCAGCCCAGAAAGAAGCCTTCAGACACATCTCTAACTACATGGGGTTAGCAGAACCTGTATTTAGAAATGCCAGTCGCCTGCTCCGCGATCCGATGTCAAAGCTGAAGCAAGACGCACCCCGATTCTGGCTAGAACTCCACTGTCTTCTATCTACCCATCCTGCTGAGATTGAATAACCCCACCATGTCAACCGTCATCTTTTACGAGAAACCAGGCTGTATTAATAACACCAAGCAGAAGGCCCTGCTCCGTGCCGCTGGCCATGAGGTGGAAGCCCATAATTTGCTGACTGCACCTTGGACAGAAAACAACTTAAGACCCTTTTTCGGCTCGCTTGCTGTTGAGGAATGGTTTAACCGCTCAGCACCCGCCATTAAAGCAGGGGAAGTTATTCCAGAAACGCTAACTGCGGATATGGCTTTACAACTTATGGTGCAAAACCCCTTGCTCATCCGTCGTCCTTTGATGCAGGTGGGCAATCAGAAAATGGTTGGATTCGACATCAATACAGTCGATGCTTGGATCGGCCTACAACCCATCGAGGTTACTTCAGCAGCAACGAATCCTGCCCTTCAGGCACAAGACTTGCAAACCTGTCCCCGCACCCATGCAGACACATTTTGTTCAAGCCATGCCTAAGCAGTTGCTGCTCCTAAGATTGATGTGAGGTTTAAGACCATGACAACGGCAACAACCACTCCCTTGCCTCTCGCCACACAGTTACTAGATGAGGTGGAATATGGCGAAAAAGGGATGTTCCGCAAAATTCTTGTCAAAAACCAGCGCTACCATGCGATGTTGATTTGTTTGATGGCTGGCATTCGCATCCCTGAGCATATTAGTACCCACCCTGGATTTATTACAATTCTGGAAGGCAAAGGAACTTTTTTGCTGGCTGGGCAAGAAATACAATTAGAACCTAGCGTTTTTATTGAACTTCCAGCCCATACGCTCCATTCAATAACCGTGACAGAGAATGTGGTGCTCTTGAAAGTAGTGGATAGCCATGAATTCTCGGCTACTGGGTCAGAAGAAAAAAAGGGTTCCTGTCGCCCTCAAACACTCAAACAGCAGGCGAAAGTATACACCTGCGCCGAATCAATGGCCGAATTATTGCAGCCAAATACGTCTTAAGTCGCCTTTTAGCACCCTTTAACTCCTACGCCTGAAGCAATATCAGTCGCAGCGGATCAAGCTGTACAGTCCAAGGAAGGGGGCTTTGTTTGAGGCTATCCCACTTTTCCTTAAACACTTCCGCCTGAACATGATAGTCCTGACTATGTAAGGGTAGTGCATTAAATTTTAGAAAGAGCGTCATGCGATGGGGTGTTTCGCTCGTGGCGGCAAGCCAGCAGAGAACTGTATTCTCCTGTGTATCTGCCGCTTCGTCTATAAAGCGGATTTGGTGAGCACGTATGCCGATAAAAGCCAACTGAGACGGTAGCGGTTCAATGACGCGCAGTTGAATGCCCCAATCTACTGCTAAAATTTCTTGCTCTGAAGTGATGACGGCAGCTGAAATATTTTTACATCCGGTGAGCTGGGCCACACCTAGCAGGCCGGGTCGTTCAAAGATATCGTGTTTGGTTCCATAAGCGACGGCACGACCCTGATCTAGCACTAGCAAATCGTTACAGAGGCGATAAACTTCTTCTAGATTGTGGGTTACTAATAGACTGACCCCTGGAAAAGCATGAAGGCGCATCATTGCTTCCTGTTCCATCTGACTGCGTAGATGTGTATCTAGCGCCGCAAAAGGTTCATCTAACAGGAGCAGTTCGGGTTCGCTGGCGAGTGCGCGAGCAAAGGCGACTCGCTGTTGTTGGCCTCCTGATAATTCGCTGGGATAGCGATCGCCAAATCCCTGTAATTGAACTGCTGCCAAATGCCCTTCTACACGCCGCTTGATTTCAGCCTTAGAAAGGGCGGAGGGTAAGCCAAAGGCTATATTTTGGGCGACGGTAAGGTGGGGAAATAACGCATAGTTTTGCACAAGAAACCCAATCCGGCGATCACGGCTGGGGACATTAATTCCCTGTTTGGCATCGAACAGAACCCGTCCATTCAGGGTGATCTGCCCGTGAGAAGGGGTTTCCATCCCGGCAATGCAGCGCAAGAGCATACTTTTACCTGCACCTGAACCACCCAAAATGCCGAGGGTCGAGGTTGCTGCTGTTAATTCTAAATCCAGGTCGAACTGGGCTAATCGCTTGCGTATGTTGACCACCAAACCTGTCCGCTCCAGTGGCGGAGCAAGAGACTGAGGAGGCATCGCACGACTGGTGTTGACCGCCCCAGAGGATAGTGAGGTTGCCAAGGGGAAATGGGAAGGCGTTGCAGCAGACCGTGGGTGTTGTCGATACCGTTGCCATGCCTCTACTAGAACAATGCCTGAGAGCGATATCAACATAATGGCGATCGCCCAGAACCAAGCTTCATTCATCGCTCCTGCCTCCACGGCAAAATAAATTGCCATCGGAATGGTTTGGGTCTGGCCAGGAATATTCCCTGCCAACATCAGCGTTGCCCCAAATTCACCTAACGCACGGGCAAAGGCAAGCATCGTTCCTGCCACAACCCCTGGCCATGCTAGAGGCATAACAATACGACGAAAAACCGTCCACTCGGAAGCACCCAAGGTACGAGCCACCGCCAACAAGTTCCTATCAACCTGGGCAAAGGCACCTAGAGCGGTGCGGTACATTAAGGGAAAAGAAACGACTGTGGCCGCAACAACTGCGCCAACCCAAGTAAACACCACACTCAGATTGACCTGGGCCAGGAGTGGGCCAATCGGGCCATTTTTACCAAACAACAACAGCAGCAGAAAGCCAACCACGGTCGGCGGAAAGATCAGCGGCGTCACTAAAAGTCCTTCCAGCAAAGATTTGCCCTTGCCGCGATAGTGAAGCATCCCATAAGCAACAGCCACCCCTAAAAAAAAGGTAAAGACCGTTGCCAGCACAGCAACTTTAAGGGAGATCCAGAGTGGAGACAGATCCGTCGGCATGATCACGACGTTATGCATTGAGCCGTCCAAAGTATATCTTTAAGAGCATGGGCAAGGACATTAACCTCAGGGCGTACCGAAACCATATGCTCTAAACACGGCTTTGGCAGTATCGCTTGCCAGGAAATTCATGTAGGCTTTGGCTGCTGCTGTTTTTTTACTGCCTTGGAGGATCGCCGCAGGATAAACAATGGGT
Source organism: Stenomitos sp. (assembly GCA_036704065.1). GTDB lineage: Bacteria > Cyanobacteriota > Cyanobacteriia > Thermosynechococcales > Thermosynechococcaceae > JAAURS01. The sequence goes on along the minus strand of DATNQK010000730.1, from coordinate 4,191 downwards.
GAATGCAAAGCTGCTGGCGCAGTGGCTACTTGTTTCACCCGATCAGATCGTTTGGCATCCGTGGCATAGACAATACCAGCATCAACATTGCCACTCTCCACGGCAACCAACACACTGCGGACATTATTACCGAAAACAAATTTCGGCTGAAGTTGACTCAAAATACCTAAGTTCTTAAACACTTCCTCTGCATATTGCCCTACGGGTACACTGCGGGGCTCTCCAATCGCAATACGGTTGACACTCACCAACTGCCGAAAACCCTTCAAACCTGCAGTAGCGTTACTGGGGACAATAAGTATCAACCGATTGGTTAACAAATTGCGACGCGTTTCTGCCAAAAGCAAGCCTTTCTGTTGCAATGAACTCATTTGCTTTTGAGCAGCAGAGAGGAAGATATCAACGGGCGCACCTTGTTCAATTTGCTGCTGCAGTGCCCCCGATGCCCCAAAGTTATAGGAAAGCTTAATATTCGGGTTAGCCTGGGCAAAGCGGGGTTCAATGGCCTTCAGGGCATCTTGTAAACTTGCTGCCGCAGAGATGAGCAAGGTTGTACTAGCCAAGGTCGGAGTGAGGTTAGCCAAACTAAACGCTAACGTTGAGCAGAAACTAACCAGTGCAGCTGCTAGAACAATTAGAAAGTGCTTTCGTTTCATACAATAATCACTAGGGAGAAAGCTTAACTGTTCAGGTTGGTAGATCCATAGTAGATTAACCCATGACTTCCAACTCAATTGGTACCAAGATGCCTAGAAAAGACCAGGGATGGATCACATTTCAAACGTCCGAAGAGGAACGTCAGCTTTTAGAAACCATCTGTCAACAATCACAGCGAACAAAAACAGAGGTTCTACGTGAGATGTTGAGAGGGCTGAAGGACGAAGTAGTACTTCCTGTTGACGGAAAAAAGGCCGCTACCACGTTAGCCTCTGCTCCACAGAACTATTCCAGAGCAGTTGGTTCTCGCAAATCGCTCAAAATTAGCTCCCGCAATGTTTTAGAGGGGAGAGTCAAGCACATCAATAAAGGTTCAGTCAATACAGAGGTGATACTCGAAATTGTCCACCCCGTTGAACTGACATCCATCATTACAACCACATCAGCTGAAGCACTGGGGCTTACAGAAGGAAGTACTGCCTATGCAGCAATCAAATCGAATAATGTTGTAATTGCCACGGAATAAGCGAGGTCGAATGCTAGCAACACTAGGAAGACAGAAGAACAAGCAAAAGACTCTTTCTTCCGAGAAGTTCTATACTAATTACAATACTTCTAATTACCGATTAAGTTGGTATCAAAACATTCAAAAAGTAGGTCACTCACGTTTTTCGCATAAGCCAGACCCTATCAAGAACTGGCCCACGCTACACCTCGCCTAGCTGAGTTCCTCGACACCCAACTCAAAGGGAATACCAAAACTGAGCGGGCGATAGATACGAATTCTAGCGCAGACTGACAACCGTCGGAGTGCCTGCCCAATGGCCTCTAAACTTGCTAACACACGACCATACAGAAACGTACTAGGGCATATAATCGAAAGGATAGTGCGATCGCCTTTTGCAGCTACTTGCCACCGACAGCGGCACAATAAGTCGCGGATTTGACAATTGCAACAACCATAAAAAGCCTGACTGGGAGTTGTGCCTTGGTCCAATACCTGCAAGGGCACTGCAACTAGCTTTGAATCGATGGAATATCCAAAAACTGATACAGCCATTAGACCATCTCCAGGGCAGCGTGAGTATAACAATTCTTAGGACAAACACGCGAACAAGCTTGACAGCCGATGCAATATTCAGGATGAAGAATTGACATCACTTTACGCTCAATTTCATCGTCATCTTCATTCTCTACAAATTCGCCCTCTTCGTTGAGCGATTGAAGCCTCAATACGTCTCTACCACAGGCTTTAAAGCAACGACCACAACCGATACAGGTCTTTTGATTAATGGCTTGCACAAATTGAGGAATCCAGGAATTTTGGCCGAAAGTTAAACCTGTTAGTGTTGCCATAATACATTTCCTTTCGATTAGTTCGGGATAGAAGAAGCAAGATAGAATTGAGCTATATTCTCTGCTCTTGAAGGAATTTCCCAATGAAAGTTAGCGCTCGCAATGCTCTCCCAGGAAAGGTACTCTCTGTAGTACCCGGTGCTGTGAATACTGAGGTTGAAATTGAGGTCGCACCTGGTGTAGCGGTCACAGCCATTATCACCAAAGGTTCAGCAGAATCGTTATCCTTGGCGGAAGGCAAAGAAGTCTATGCCGTTATCAAAGCCAGCGATGTAATGGTTGCCGTAGACTAACTCGGGAGGTGGGGCAGCAATACTTTGATTGTCCCACCTGCCAATTTTTTTGCTGCTTATCTGAAATCTCAGCGTACCAACCGCAGCTTCTGTTACAGAACCATTACAGGACAAGGTGATCGCAGAAACCTAGCAAGCCTTTCTAGAGAGCAGACTAGACGAGGTATGCTTCCTGATGCGTGCGGATTGTACAATTTGAGCGAGGATAAGCCACACACAACAAGACAAATCCCTTCGCCACTTGTTCGTCGTCTAGAAACACCTGGTCGGATTGATCGACTTCACCTTCCACGATTTTCCCGACGCAGCTAGAACACGAGCCAGACTGACAGGAGAAAGGTAGTTCAATCCCTGCATCTTCAGCAGCGGTAAGGATATAGGTGTCATCCTCGACAGGAATCGTAATATCGAGTCCTGTCTTTTTGCCAATTAAATGAACTTGATACGTTGTCATAGAAACCTCACAAGGCAGTCGCGATAGCAATAAATAGAGGGAAGGTCGGGAGCCATCCCTCTGGGCAAGGGAGAACAGTGAATTGTTTAACTACAGGGTGTCGCAGCAGGAGTGCAGTCGCCAGCAGAGAAGGATTGACCACAGCCGCAAGTATCGGTGGCATTCGGATTGCTGAATTTGAAGCCACTTTCCATCAACCCTTCCACATAATCCACCACCACACCATCGAGCAGGGGTGCGTTTTGCGGGTCGATGTAAACTTTAACGCGACCTTGATTCACAACCAGATCTGCAGATCCCGGCGTACTGGTCACATCCAGCGTGTAGGAATAGCCACTGCAGCCCCCATCAGAGACGCCAATCCGAATTCCGAGTTGGGCGTTGTCTTTGTCAGCAGAACCTTGGAGAAAGGCACGGAGCCGAAATTCTGCTTTCTCGGTGAGAGTAATGCTCATAAAAGTCCTCCTAAATTTAAGGTTGGCGAATGGAACAACGGGAACGGGCTGCACAAAAGCGAGAACAGCGCGGCTGTTGACCCTGATACCAGTGCAAGCAGGTGGGCATTGTAAGTAAGGCGATCGCAATCAATCCTTTGAGGAAAAGTGGTGCAACGGCAATGCTTAACGCAATGCAGACATAGGTGGAAAACCGCAACACAGGAGACGCGTCTGCAATACTGCTGCGGCTTAAGCTTGAAAGTCCTAAGGCAGCGACCGATAGCAAGATGGCATTCAGGGCTGTTGAAAACATGAGGAACCCCTTTTGGCAACTCAGGTGGTGAGCAGGGCGGGAACAGGTTCATGGTGCGGCACAGTACGCGACCGAGACGCCACACTACGGCAGACTGGACAGTTGGGATCGTGGTAAGTTCGCAGTTTGGTAAATTCCAAGCGATCTAAGTTCATGGTTAACAGTTGCGATCGCAGGAATTGTCCCGTTCCCGTCAGCACCTTAATGGCTTCAAGGGCCGTTAAGCACGCCAATGTGCCGGAGACCGCACCCAGTACCCCAAATCCACGTCGATCCCAATCCGGCTTTTCGGGGAAGAGGCAGCTTAGACAAGGCGTTTGTCCTGGAATAACCGTTGTCAGGTAGGCTTCCATGTCATTCATCGCCGCCTCAATCATGGGCTTACCCCAACGCACACAGGCAGCGTTCAAGAGGTCGCGCTCACCAAAGTTATGGGCGCAATCTAGGGCTAAATCGGCAGCACGCACCAGATCATTGACATTATGGGGAGTCACATAGTCATAAATGGCTTCTACTTCAATGTCTGGATTAATCGCTTGGAGGGTTTCTTGAGCTTTAAAGACCCGAGGCATGCCCACCCAATCATCCGTCATCAGCACCTGACGGTTCATGTCATCAAGGCGCAACGTACCACCTCGTGCCAAGATCAGCTTGCCAACCCCAGCCACAGCCAGATAAAGT
>DATNQK010000729.1:0-3220 GCA_036704065.1 Stenomitos sp. | reverse complement strand
GGAACGCTACCGCCACCGGGTACTTCATGGTTAAAACGATGGCCCAAGGGCAGTGACAATTCGGTGGGGCCATTGTCATTGGTCGTCGCAATTTCTGCTTCCACCCCGCGTTGGCGCAGTGCTTGCACCATTTCCAGCACCGCTTGACTGGGGCCACCCCGCACGGGGGAAATCGAAGGAATCACATGCAAGACTTTCATAGAGATAGGCTGTATTGCAGGAGCTATCTCCGTTAGGATGCACCACTCTACCCCTCAGTCGATCTTAGGGCGACTATCTCGCTTAAAGGGGATGAGGCTAGGTGTTGCGCTAAGGTGTGCTGGAAGGCGCTGACGCCAAAGCGGGTGATCACCGCCTCACGTAGGGCTTGGGGTTGATACATCAAAGGATGGGGATAGGACTGTTGCAAAATGGCGATCGCCGTTCGGGCAATTTCTCCCACATCTTCAGCATTGGTCAGTGCCCCAAATTCCCCATGCCCCACTGCATCGCGGCCACCATCGAGGTGACTTGCCAGCACCGGTCGTCCAGAGGCCAAAGCTTCTAAGAAGACAATGCCGAACCCTTCCAACTTGCTGGGCATGGCATAGAGGTCGCACAGGTTATAGTGATCACCCAATTCTGCGTCGGGCACAAATCCTGCCAGGATGACTGCATCTTGTAGGTTGCGGCGTGCAATATCGGCTTCCAACCGAGGACGGTCATCTCCCTTGCCGACGATTAAGTAGCGTACCCCAGGTACCGCTTCGCGAATGTGTGGCAGCGCCTGCAACATCTGATCGTAGGGCCGAAAATCTTCCCCCGCTGCCAGCCGATTCACCGTAAGAATGACGGGCTGATCGGCTTGTAACCCATAGCGCTCCAACAGATGGGCGGGTTTGGGCGCGACCTGAAAGCGTTCGGCGGCAAAGGTATTGGGCAGGAGGTGGATTCTATCTGGATCCAAGCCTTGCTCCGTAATCAGGCGATCGCGGGTGTAGCTGCTGACGGCCAGAATGCGATCCGCATGGGCGAGGGCTTGGCGCACAGACGGTTTTTGTACATCCCAAGCCTCAAAACCGTGGGCGACTGTCCAGTATGGGATGCCTGCGATTTGCTTCAGGCGATAGGCCAGAGACGTTAAGTTAAGGTGGGTGGCCAGAATCAATTGGGGGCGTTCGACCAATCCCCAAGCCAGTAACTCTGCGCCAAAAGCTGGAATTCGCACCTTGGCAGGAATGCGACCCGTACAGTGAATTTGCTGCTGTGGTGTCAGGTGTAGGTGGGACGGGATTGCACGGTCATGCAGACAGAACACCCGCTGTCGAGTTTCCGGCAGGAGGGCTTGCAAGGCTTCCCAGACAAATAAGGAAAAGGTTTGAATGCCGCCTTTGAAGTCAAACAGACCTGTTGTCCACAGGTGTAAGGTCGAGGCAGGTGCAGCCGAGGACAGGCGAGAAGACGTCATTTAGATAAACCCACAGAACGGGACGGCTAGGGGCGTCTCCCGGATGAGAGGCCCAGTGGGATAGGGCGCATTGCAGCCGATGCGTTGGCTGTACGGATCAGAAGATAACCCATGACAATGCCAGGAAGGGTTGCACCCCCTACGACAAACCAACCCCAAGGGGTGCCAGCAAGGGCGATCGCCCAACTCCCAACCCATCCTGAGCATGCCCAGATACAACCTGTGGCGAACAGCGGGGTGCAGCCACTATCCAAGAGCCGATGATGCAGATGGCTGCGATCTGGATAGAGGGGGGACTTGCCTTTGCGCACCCGATTCAGCATCACGAGGGTCATATCGCATAGGGGCACACCCAAGACGATAAAAGGTAACAGGGCGCTGGTAAACGTAGGGATTTGCATCGTACTGATGGCACTGATGGCAGCCAGCATAAACCCGATAAAGTAAGAGCCGCCATCTCCCATAAACAGCTTGGCGGGGGGAAGGTTAAATCGCAAAAAGGCTAAGGTGGCACCCATCAAGGTCAATGCCAAGCAGGTTGCGGCGACATCGCCTTGTTGCCAAGCCACAATGGCCAGCAAGAGCGCACTTAGAGCCCCAACGCCGCCTGCCAAGCCGTCCAATCCGTCGAGCCAGTTGATAGCGTTGGCGGTGCCTGCTAACCATACCAGCGTGATGGGTAGGCTGAGAAACCCCGTGGCGATCGCACCCATACCCGGAATAGGCAGATATTCAACCCGTACGCCTAAGCCCCAGGCCACGGTAGCAAAGAGAAGTTGTAGCACCAAGCGGGGCAGCGGTGGTAGTTGTAACAGGTCGTCGGCAAAGCCCACTGCAAAAAAGCCCAGAGCGCCCAGCAAGACGCCCCATGCTCCTAAACTGCCGTCCCAGGTGTGCAGGGCTGTTCCCACGCCCAACACGCACAGGCTTGCCAGGGCTGTACCCAACGCGATCGCCATTCCACCCACTCTCACAACGGGACCTTGGTGCACCTTACGGGCATCGGGTCGATCTACCCACTGATGTTGCAAACCCAAGGACAATACCTTAGGGATGGCTTGCCATGCGATCGCTAACGATAAGATCAGGGCCAATCCAGACAGCACAACACTCATGACCAAGGTCCCCCCGAAACTGAATAGCTCTACTATGGCAAGGCGATGTTTGCGTTTATGTTTGCGTATTCAAACTCGCAAGCGGAAGGAGAACCGTGCCCCCCAACAGTAACAGTGGGCAAAACCGTCCATTTTCTGGTTTAGGGCTGGTTTTTATCGCTTAGATGAGCATGGGTAAACCCGTTCCTAACCTGGGCATCCTAAGGAAGCGTTCATGCTTACGATGCGGGTCGTCGAACTGAGTCGGTCAAACTGCGGACAAATAGTCGATGTCGAAGCGTTCCCTTACTGCCTCTCCATCTGGACGAGCGAAAGCCAAACAAGCCTTTCAGAGAACTGGCTGGACCCAGGAGTACTTGGCCTACCAAGCTGGACTGGAAACCCGGCAGCCTGTCTGGAAATTTTTTTCGGGCCGTCCGGTCGAGCGACATGTCTTTATTGAAATTTGTTTTCAGTTGCAACTGAACTGGGAAGAGGTGGTCGAGCTGCCTCCCGTAGAACCGGAGGTGGCTCCTGTTCTGCCAACGCCACCAGAAGCTGTACCCGTTTCTATACCCCCTGATGAAACCTTTGCGGCCCTCAAAGCCAAGATGCGAGGCTGGATTGAGCGTCGTTGTAGCTACTTGCAAGAATCGTTAGAAGCGGTTCAATCCTTGCC
>DATNQK010000728.1:0-2620 GCA_036704065.1 Stenomitos sp. | reverse complement strand
CCCCCTTGCCCGTGGCACAAAAATCGCAGGCCATCGCGCATCCCACCTGAGACGAAACACAGACTGTTAAACGCTGGGCGGTAGGAATGCCAACCGTTTCAATAATTTGACCATCTGCCAACTCCAGCAGATACTTCACCGTGCCATCTTGCGCCAACACCCGCGAATGCACCCGAGAGCGCCCCACAGGCACATCAGCCACCGTGTCGCGCCACTTTTGCGGGAAGACGGTCACTTCTGCCAAAGACCGAATACCCTTCTGGTATAACCATTGATGCAATTGTTGACCCCGATAGGCAGGTTGCCCTTGGCTCTGCATCCATTCGGTGAGTTGAGCCTTGGATGCGCCTAATAACGGTGGTATCTGACGTGTCGTACAAGTGCTTAAAGATCGTGCCTCACACGCCTCTGACTTAGCGGTACGAGTAGGCGTAATACGGGAGGACACAGCATTGGGCATAAGACAAGACACCAGCAAGGGCCAGTCCTATTCTACTGCCTTAACTACGGGCACTTCCTACATACTTCACTCAGGAAGCGGTAAACCTGTGACAGAATATGCATAATTTCGTTTAAGACTGTGTTAGCTTGCTTTGAATTATTAATTTCTTTTAATAAACACGTATGTCGCCGGATCGGACTTTAACTGAAGTAAGTGTAGAAACCTTAGCCACTCGCATGGCCGAGGCGGCTGAGTCGTTACAGCTCCTTGATGTACGCGAACCCTCAGAACTGGCGATCGCCAGCATTCCAGGCTTTCAAGCCTTTCCCCTCAGCCAAGCTGAGTCTTGGGTAGCCACGTTACCCTCCCAACTCAACCATGACGGCGAAACCTACGTCATTTGCCACCACGGCATGCGATCTGCGCAGATGTGCCAGTGGCTTGCGCAGCAAGGCTTTACCAACGTCAACAACGTGCGGGGCGGCATTGATGCCTATTCTCAGCTCGTCGATCCTTCTGTTCCACGCTATTAATCAGACTAGGGTGGGGGGCTTTCATTAACCAGAGTGCAATCGTTTTAATACATCCATTTAAGGCAACAACCCGTGTACGTTCAGCTCACAGACCGTCAACAAAAAGTCCTTTGGGCCACCGTCAATTACTACATCGAAACCGCTGAACCAGTCGGCTCCCAAGCCCTGGCCAAAGAATACGAGTTCAGCCTTAGCCCTGCCACCATTCGCAATGTCATGGGCATGCTGGAAAAAGAAGGACTGTTATATCAGCCCCACACCTCCGCAGGCCGCATTCCTTCCGATTCCGGCTATCGCGTGTATGTAGATCGCCTGATGACGCCCTCAGAACAACTCTTAGAACGGGTTAAGCAACTGCTGAGCACCCAGATCCCCTCAGAACATGCCAGCATCGAAACCCTTCTGCGCCATGCCGCTCGCGTATTGGCAACCCTGAGCGGTTGCGTAGCTCTCATTACCGTGCCCCAGTCACCCAATACACTGATTCGCCATCTCCATTTGGTTCACGTTGATGCCCAGCGGGTAATGCTGATCTTGGTGACCGATACCTTCGAGACGCGATCCATTCTGTTAGACGTATCGCCCCATCTCAACCCCGACCATCTACCCGAAAACTTTGAGCAGGAATTACAACTGCTTTCCAACTTCCTTAACCATCACCTCTGCGGCCAACCTTTAGCCGATCTGTCTGCCTTAGACTGGCAAGAACTAGATCGTCAGTTTCAAAAATTTGCCGCGCTGCTCCAGCAGGTCTGTCAGGAACTGAGCCAGCAAGCTCCGCAGTCAATGGCCAATCCAATCCTGATTGGTGGCGTTTCTGAGTTTCTGCGTCAGCCCGAATTTTCAGAACTGACGCAAGCACAAACGATCATTCAGATGCTAGAAGAAGGCCAAGATCAACTCTGGCCTTTAATTTACGAAGGGATGAACCGCGCAACCCTCTCCGCCAATGCAACCACCGCCAAACCGCCCGTCTCCATTCGGATTGGTACAGAAAATCCCCTGAAGCCCATTCAAAACTGTGCCCTTGTGTCGTCCCTGTATCAAAAAGGCCGCACACCCGTGGGCAGCGTTGGCGTGCTTGGCCCTACACGCATGGCCTACGACAAGGTCATCGCCTGTGTGGAAGGCACCGCCGATTTCTTATCGGCTCGGCTTAGCCACGCATTTTAGACGGGCACATCGGAGAACGAGTAATCGCCATCCACTGCTGTAGGCCTACGCTTGAGACAGATCAACTGTATTAGGGGTAGACGGCTCAACCACTTCGCGAACGCGATAAATCGGACGACCTTGGGACTCATGGTAAGTCCGCATTAACAGCTCCGCCAATAAGCCAAAGCAGAATAGCTCTAGCCCCGCCAGCATCAGCAATACCGCCAGCGTAAGCAAAGGACGTTGTCCAATGGACTGCCCCAAGACCAGCTTCACGTAGACTAAATGCAGCCCCAGTCCTAAACCAATGGTCGTAGACCCTAACCCAAACCAGCCAAAAGCATGCATGGGGCGGGTCAAAAATCGCTTCATGAAGTAAATGGTCAGTAAATCCATCAGCACACGGAAGGTGCGGCTGAGCCCGTATTTGCTAGCCCCAAATTGACGCGCTCGGTGATTAACCGGAAGTTCGGCAATTTTCGCCCCTTCA
>DATNQK010000727.1:0-4005 GCA_036704065.1 Stenomitos sp. | reverse complement strand
ATGCCCTGAGTTTTGGGTGGAATCTGCAAGCCCTCATTGATGAAGGCAAGCTGTTTATTTTAGATGCCTCACCTGATCCTGAAGGTCAAGACATCGCAGGAGATTTCGACCTGTCGGCGTTGATTGAGCGCATTCAGTATGCGATCCGTAAGTACAAGGCAAAACGAGTTGCCATTGATTCTGTAACGGCTATTTTTCAGCAGTACGATGCTGCGGGAGTGGTGCGACGCGAAATTTTCCGCCTGACGGCACGACTCAAGCAGATTGGCGTGACAACGGTCATGACCACGGAGCGGGTGGATGAGTACGGCCCCGTTGCGCGGTTTGGTGTGGAAGAATTTGTCTCTGACAACGTGGTGATTGTTCGCAACGTGTTGGATGGTGAGCGGCGACGCCGAACCCTCGAAATTTTGAAATTGCGTGGCACGAGCCACATGAAAGGAGAATATCCTTTCACGATTACCGAGGAAGGCATCAACATTTTCCCGTTGGGTGCGATGCGTTTGACCCAGCGTTCGTCAAATGTACGCGTCTCTTCGGGCGTGAAGACCCTAGACGAGATGTGCGGCGGTGGGTTCTTCAAGGATTCGATTATTTTGGTGACGGGGGCAACCGGAACTGGAAAGACGCTCCTCGTGAGCAAATTCCTGGAAAATGCTTGCTCAACGGGTGAGCGTGCCATTTTGTTTGCCTATGAAGAGTCACGAGCTCAGTTGTCTCGTAATGCGTCCTCTTGGGGCATTGACTTTGAGGAGATGGAAAGCAAAGGGTTGCTGAAAATCTTGTGTGCTTATCCAGAGTCCGCAGGTTTAGAAGATCACCTGCAAATGATCAAAACCGAAATTGCTGAATTTAAGCCGTCGCGGATTTCGATCGATTCTTTGTCTGCTCTGGCCCGTGGTGTGAGCAATAACGCCTTCCGTCAGTTTGTGATTGGGGTGACGGGGTTTGCTAAGCAGGAGGAGATTACAGGATTCTTCACCAATACGACCGATCACTTCCTGGGTTCCCACTCCATTACTGAGTCTCACATTTCCACCATTACAGACACGATTTTGATGTTGCAATACGTCGAAATTCGCGGTGAAATGTCGCGGGCGTTGAACGTGTTTAAGATGCGTGGCTCATGGCACGACAAGGGGATTCGTGAATATTCCATCAGTGAATACGGGCCTGAAATTAAAGATTCGTTCCGCAATTTTGAAGGGATTATTAGCGGTACGCCCACTCGGGTATCGGTGGATGAGAAGATGGAACTGTCCCGTATTGTGAAAGACGTTCGAGGGTTGGGCGACGAGGATCTGGATTTGTTATAGGGCACGCTGTCCCTAAGCCTTCGACGTTGATGGAGGTGGCACGATGAATCAAAACAACCCGCGCGGTCCAAAGGTCGTTGATGTCGATGCGTTTACGCTCGTGGCGGTGATATTGGCCGTTCTGTTTATTCCGCTTATTTTGGTTGGATTGTTCTCCCATTAGCCGAATTCCCCACTAGGATAGATAAGTTGCGATCGCCTTTATCTGGTCGCCCGTGATCGAGCTATGGGAGAATATCCGTGTCTTCTGCTTTCAAAGGGATGAAGCAAGTTGTGTTGAGCCTGCAACTGTCTAAGGTTGCCCGTCGCAGTTTATGCTGCCTGACCGCAGGAGCGATGATCTGGGGTGAGTTTAGTTTGGGGGCATCGCCAGCTTGGAGTCAGCCCACAGCGCCCATAACTTGTGACCCAGCGACGTTATCGCCGCTGCCTTCTCGACAGCAATCGAGTGGCCCCGTTGATTTAGGCTCTTTGCCTGGTACCAGTGCCCAAGCTGCCGATTTGGCAAAAGTGCCTGCATTAGCGCCCCCTACTAAAGACCTGGGGGTGCCACGTACGCCTGAGGCGGTTAGGGTTGATACCATTCAGCCAATTACCCTAGAACAATCAGTTGAGTTGGCACGGCAGCGCAATCGATCGCTTCAGATTGCAGCATTACAGGTTGATCAACAACGATTTGCGCTACAGCAAACTCGTTCCTCGCTATATCCGACGGTGGATGTGCAAGCGGGCATTACGCGTACAGATTCTGCCCAAGCCAAAATTGCCCTCAAGCAACAAAAATCCGAGGTTCAAGATCGGATTGACCGCTTAGAACGCATTCCGAACCCTACCCCGACACAAATTCAGACGCTTGCAGCTTTACGGCAGCAATTGCGCGTGCTCGACAATCAATCGACGGCAAGCAATAACTTTAACGGCACGCTCGCCTTAAACTACGACGTATTTACTTCAGGGCAGCGTCCGGCGAGTATCCGAGCCGCAGAGGCAGCGCTTCGCAGTGTAGAACAAGCCTACAATACACAGTTGCAGCAGTTGCGTCTGGATGTGGCAAACGACTACTACGACCTCCAGCAGGCAGATGAATCGGTCAAAATCGGACGTCAAGCGGTAGAGAATGCTCAAGAAAATTTGCGCGTGACCCAAGCGAAGGAAACGGCTGGTTTAGGCACGCGATTTGAGGTGTTACAGGCGCAAGTGACCTTAGCCAATCAACAGCAGCAACTGATTCAAGCGCAAAATCAGCAGCTTGTGGCGCAGCGTCAGTTGGCGCAGCGGTTAAGTCTACCGCCCAACCTCACGTTTACTGCGGCTGATCCAGTGGTCATTGCGGGGGAATGGTCTCCGACGTTGGAAGACAGCATTGTGCGATCGCTACAAAATCGTGCTGAACTGGCACAGGTCTTTGAACAACGCACGATTGCGCAACAGAATCGGCGGGTTGCCTTAGGCAGTCTGGGGCCTCAATTAGGCTTCAATGCCAGTGTATCGGTCGCCGATGACTTGGTGGATAGCCAACTGGGGTCTTTGGGCTATGGATTAGGGGCACAAGCCAGCAAGTTGATCTTTGATGGGGGTGCGGCAAAGGCGATCGCTGCCCAACAAGAGGCCAATGTAGCCATTGCAGAAACCCAGTTTGCAGACTTTAGAAACCTGATCCGCTTTCAGGTGGAGCAAAACTATTACACCCTTCGCTCTAGCCGCGATCGCATTTTGACTACGCGGTGTGCCATTGAACAAGCCCAGCAAGGTTTGAACCTAGCGCGTCTGCGGCGCGACTATGGTGTGGGCACCAGTTTAGAGGTGAGCAACGCGACGACCGATCTGGCCCAAGCGGAAAACAACTACCTATCTGCAATTGTGGACTACAACCGAGCGTTTGCTGCTCTCCAGCGATTTGTGGGTCAGTAACGGCGACATAAGCCATACCATCTAAATGTGCAAGTGGTATCGGTTTAATACAAATAAACTGGAGCATTATTGGTCACGTTGAGAGCATGATGCGCTGTGTGTGATCAATTCAGTTGAACGACGAGATGGAATTATCCAGCTTGTAGGCTGTAGAAGATATAGTTAGGCCGCACGAATGACACAGACTCTAGCGCATCGGCTTATATCGGCGGCCTTCGAATCCACGGACGCCCTGCTCGTGCTGCTGTCCGCTGAGCCGCAGCTTCTTGAGGAACGCACTGGCCTTGGTGAAACACCTCTTCACTACCTTGCAGTTGAGAACCACCTACCGGCTGTTGCCCTTCTTGTTGAGGCAGGCGCTCAAGTTAACACACTGAACTCATGTGGCGGAACGCCGCTTTCCGACGCTGCATCTCTTGGCTATGACGAGCTTGTTGCCTACCTAATCGCGCATGGGGCAAAGCTTTATCTTCCAGGGCAAGAGGAGCCCTCGCTTCACGCTGCTGTTCGCGGCGGCAACGTCGCCACGGTACGCCGCCTTCTAGAAGCCGGAGCACCGATTGACGAACAGAACGACATGCGTGAAACGCCGCTTCACTTAGCCGTAAAGTCTGATGCATCGCTTCTGATAGCCAGGTTATACCAATTCGCCAATTTAAGGCTACAGATGATACAAGGAGAATGAAGGGTTCGGTAAAGATGAATGCCAGGCGTCTACAAGCTAGATATTGCCGAAAGCGAAGCAGAGCTCAAGCAACTGCTGAGAAACCAAAAAACG
>DATNQK010000726.1:0-2145 GCA_036704065.1 Stenomitos sp. | reverse complement strand
CATTCCCCAAGCGGCAAAACACACCGAGATTTTGAGTTACGGTCCTTTAACCCTTGTGCCAGAGCGCTTTGAGGTGCTGTGGGCCGAAAAAGTGATCAAGCTTACTCGTCTGGAATTTGAGTTGCTCCATTGCTTATTGCAGCGACATGGTCAAACCGTTGCCCCGAGCGATATTTTGCAAGAGGTGTGGGGCTATGATCCCAGCGACGACATTGAGACCATTCGTGTTCATATTCGCCATTTGCGCACCAAGCTAGAGCCGGATCCGCGTCATCCTCGCTATATCAAAACGGTCTATGGAGCGGGATATTGTCTGGAATTGCCGACGGATGAGCCTCGGGAAGATGGCGGTGCCGCTTCTCTTGTTGTCAGCGATGCCTAAACCCTGAAGTTTTTGCAGGTACAGGCCAAGGATAGGTCCAGATTTTAAGCCTATCCCTCTGGTTGAGGTGCCGTTGTGTCGGTCGTAGGTGTGGCCTGTAGCGTTTCCATTTCGTTGATGGGGAAGCGGTCAATCAGGTGGGCGGCCTGTCGTGCATTGTGCCTCAGTTGCCCGCTCACGTAAGGAATATTAGGAATTTGGGAGAGGACATCTACAGTGCGCCTCAACAGGCGGACAATATCGCCTTCATCCAGGCTTGTGTTGGCACATAAATCGCTCCAAGCCGTACCGAGTGCCCATTGTTCGACGAGGCCAATCAGCTCCGTTTCCAGCCACACAGGCAGCACAACAGATTCGCGGTGTTGGGCTTGGATGAGTTGACGCCGTAGGGGTCTGAGGGCATCTAGAACCTGTTGAATCGCTTCAGAGATGGGGTATCGCATCCAACTATCGGAGCGATGGTTCTCTGAGACAAGTGCTGCACAGGCTGCTGCTAAATGGTGGGGTTCGAGGGTTTCAAAGTGTCCCGATTGCAGGGCTAGTGCTAGCCATAATTCGTTTTCGCCCCGCAGCATAGCTGCTGTTTTGCCAAGGGTGGTGGGAGATAGGTTATCTAGTGCCTCAAACTGTTGGAGTAAGGTAACGAGGCATAAGAAGTCTTGCCACCGCTGATGAGATTGACGGTACAGCTTATCTTGGCGATCGCGCAATTGGGTTGCGAGGCGATGGATGCGCTGATCGAGCCGGAGAAAGGTTGCGTGTTGTTTGCGGGTGGCATGGGCTGGATGGGCTTCAATGCTGGACTGTACTGCATTCGCCCGTTGCTGTTGCGCAAAGATTTCTGGCGGTTCAACCCAATCCACAGGAGGGAGTGATTGGGCAATGGATTGCGACTGGGCATTGCCGGGATGGGTATAGCCTGGTTTCAGCGTCCAGTCTTTTGGCACTTCAGGCAATTCAGCTTTCCTGGAAGCCCATGGATCAATGGCTAAAATATCGCGACTGGTGACGACACTCCAGGTATTGTCTTGATGCAGACTCACAAGGTAGGGATAGGCGCCGCCACTGGGGAGCTGCTGTACGAGCACGGCACGGATCGCGCGAGGTGAGTTGGGGTCGGGGTGGGTTGAACCAGTGCGTGAGCCTGGACTGGGGCGCTTTAATGTTAAGAGGTCTCCGGGCTTGGTTTGCGGCAACTGTTGTGCAATGTCTTGCAGGCATACTTCATCCGCCTGATGTTCCAAGACTTTGAGCAGCCGCTGTTCTTCTTTAAGGCGGTCTTTCAGTTTGCTGTATTGCTGTAATGCGGATAGGTTGACCGTTTCCGCCTTCTGGCGCAGGTCTGCAAGTTCTCGTTCTAAATCGGCGATCGCCTGCTGTTGCGGTGCCAACTGTTGAATGGCAATGTATTGACCAAAACTGCGTTCAATGAGGGCTTTGGTTTCATCTAGCGTTCGAGTTTGCAAAAGATTTAAGACCATCCCGTAGCTGGGGGTGAATTGGCTCACCAGGGGGTCGGCCCCCATTGTTGCTAGGTAGGCGGCCTCCGTTGCGCCTTCGAATGCAGTTTGGAGGGTGACCACATAGCCCACTTCATCCATGCCCCGACGACCGGCTCGGCCTGCCATTTGCAAAAATTCGGAAGCACTCAACAGACGATGACCTAGATCGGTGCGTTTGGAGAGGCTTGAAATAACGGTTGTGCGGGCCGGCATATTAATGCCAGCGGCTAAGGTTTCGGTGGCAAATACAACCTTAATCAA
>DATNQK010000725.1:0-7964 GCA_036704065.1 Stenomitos sp. | reverse complement strand
GTGTATCCCACTCAACGTCGCACAGACGGTTATAAATTGAAGCGTCGGGATAACGTTCCCGTCGTCTTCCACACACAACCGCAAGATCTGGTTGGGCTTCCAATAGTGCTGCGGCGCGATCACACCATTCCCTTTCGAGTTGGCAATCGCCGTCTACGAATTGCACAGTGCTTGCGGTGGGGTAAAGCTCAAGTAACCGTTCTAAGCCTGCATTCCGTGCTCGGGCGGCCGTGAAGGGCTGCATGGGATCGAGGACAACGATGTCTGCACCCAGGTTTTTGGCAATCGCAAGACTGTTGTCTGTAGAGCCGGAATCGACATAGATGACCCAAGGCGACTGAAGTAATGCAGACTCCAAGCAAACCGCCAACCGCTGGCCTTCATTGCGACCGATGACCACAATGCCAGTGGTCTGAGTGGATTTTTCTGTTTGACCCATCGCTTCGCTTAGATCTGCCGGGTGCAAATCTGTTTCTGGCAGGGCTGTAGAAGGGTGACTCTTTTCTTTCAATCCTCTAACCCCGCAGACGATAACTGTCCTTTCGCCCCTAAAATGCGAGCAGGAATGCCAACGGCTGTTTTACCAGCTGGAATATCCTGTAAAACGACTGCATTCGCTCCAATACTGGCATCATCACCTACCGAAACTTTGCCAAGAATTTTTGCTCCCGCCCCTACATTGACCCGGTTGCCAAGAACAGGCGCGTCGAGAGGCTGCTCCAGGTAGCGATTTCCAAGGGTTACCCCTTGGCGCACAATGCAATCATCTCCAATTTCGCTGTTGCCGTGAATGACAATGGCACCTTGATGTTCAATAATCACCCGTTGCCCTAACCGTACGGTGTAGGGTAAATCAATGCCATAGACATTGCGGACATGACGATACAACATGCGATACAGCACGCTCAATGGAGCACGTAATACTTTGGGTTGCACTTGCATCCGCCACACGCCAAAACGATGGATGGCAACCGCGCGAAAGCCTGGTTTGGTCCAATCGCGTCCGTGGGCAGCCCAATCTTCGCCCACCTGATGCCAGAGGTTCCAGAAGGTTGAACGGGTTTCCTGCGTAGGGTTCACAACTTGCCTCCCTTTACCCAAACACTGTTGAGGAAAAAATCTTGGAGAAAGTAGGGGGGATCTGGGTCTGGTTTGCGCTGTAAGGGGCGTCGCGATCGCCATAGACCAAACCCCAGCATCCACAACAGATCGGTTAGCGCGGTATAGACCCAACCATGAAATTTCAGGAAATAACGTCGACGCGACTCAAACCAGTACTGTGGCCTACGTTGAGGAGGACGTTTCGTATCTGTCACCCCAGAACTTTGGCCCACCCAATGAATGACTCGACTTTGGGGCACATACCAGCAACCCCATCCGGCTTGCATGGCCCGACGGCAGAAATCGACTTCTTCAAAATATAAAAAATACTTTTCATCGAACAACCCAACCTTCTCCAGCATGGTGCGCCGCAGCATTAAACTTGCCCCTGCCAACCAGTCTGCGGCACAAGGTTCGTCTGTGATGGGTAATGTGATGGCTTGATGTTTGAGGAGCCGCGATACCACTCCTAATCGCAGACCTTGATCTAACTCATTCCACAGCGATGGAAAGCGAAATGCAGAATATTGGGGGGTTCCATCTGCCTCTTCCAAGCGACTGCCCACTAACCCCACGTGAGGGTGTGCATCTAAAAACTCAATTAATGGAGCGATCGCCCCTTCGCGTACGACCGTATCGGGATTCAAGAGCAAGATATAGTCTGGGGGTAGTTCGGCTGCTAACGCTTGTCGCAGAACAATATTGCTGCCGTAGCCAAAACCTCCATTGTGGGCTTGAGGGTCAAGATGCACCCACTCTTGCCATTGTCGAGCCGCAATACCTTGGCTCAAAACCTCAACAGAGTCATCTGGAGAGGCATTATCGACCACCGTTACCGCAATTGCAACTCCGGCTTGACGAATACGGCTCAATGAATCTAAACAATCCAGCACCAGTGGTGCAGTACGGTAGTTAACAATTGCAACCCAAAGACGCGGGTGTGGCGGCGGAGTCTCTAACATAATTGATGACAAACAACCCCATCCATAGAAGCCCAAAACCTCAGTATTCCCGCTTCTTAGATTGAGCGTATCGCTGACGGGTTAAGACCTTACAGCCACAGCTACTGTTTGGTATTGTGGGTGACAGATATTTGTCAAAGCCATCATTATGATCATATACAATGTCAATTTGTCTATACTGCTCTAGTAAACCTTTACATTTAATGGCAAGATTCCATTGATGCTTGGATGCAATCGAGAGTTTGCAAGCTAAAGTAAGTAAAGACCGTCCTCATCATTTTTTCGTTCTGAGCGGGAATTAATTATGACTCAGCTCAAGGCTACTGCTTCTCAAATAAAAGCATTCCGGTTTGGCGACACTTATTGGAGCGAGCTTTGCCAAGCGATTTCAGACACCTCTGGTTTTAAGCGCTGGGTATTAGAGCGTGGTGTTGAGTCAAAAGGCTCGGAAGGAACGCTCGATGCCATGGTTCAGCTTTATCTACGGCAAACGCTGGAAACACTGGCGTACTAGTTTGTTTTAATCTATTGCTCTTCTAGTTGTGCTTGTAACGTTCATGGGGTTGCTGCTGATAAGGTGGCAACCTTTTTTTGGTTAAAATTTTGGTCAACCTCGCAGCCCAACTAGCGGGTGCTATGACTTAAGGCGATCGCCGCTAGCCCACTCAGCATCAGTCCGATGCCGATCCACTGCCCTACCGCCACAGATTCCCGTAACCAGAGAACACTAGCACCCAGGGTTGCACATAAGGTTAAACCTAAGACTAGGGGATACACAAATGAAAGGTTGAGACGACTGAGCAGCAGAATATAGATCACTGTGCTGCATCCATACATGGTTAGCCCACCCAATAAGTACAGGTTGAATGGCGATCGCTGTGCCCCCAACTTCAGTAACACTTGACCCAACGCATTCAGCCCTACCGTTAAGCCAATACACAGAGCCATCCAAACCCCATTGGGCATTGCAGTCGCTCCTTTTTATCCCTTTCGAAAGGGGGTTACCCCAGACTTCACATGAGTAAGTTTGACTGTTTCAACCACAAAATAATGAAGACGGTCAGACTCCAACCTACAACGGTACAGAGCATCGGTCCATCCTTCAGCAAAACTTCTTCCGGTCGTTCTGTGAGCTTTGTAGAGGGGGCATTGTCTTTCTCCTCGCCTTGACGCGGATCGCTCAGCAACTGATAGCGAAAAACACCGTACAGTACAAACGGTAACGTTAACATCATCCAAGGCGTAGAGGCACCTTGAATTTTAGGCCCTGAACTCCAAAGCGCATAAGTGACCACTGTCCCAGCAGTCACGGTGTATTCCATGCGCCCCAGCAAACTGAAAGAATAGTGACGAAGCACCGTGCGGGTTGTACCCTCGCTCATCTGTAGACGTAATTCTGCCTTGCGTTTTTCAACAGCGAGAAACAGCGCCAGCATTGCTGTACACAGAAGAAACCAGGGTGATAACAAAATATGAGTTGCAGCTGCACCGCCAGCCGCCCTTAGTACAAACCCTGTAGCAATTGCAATGACATCTAAGATAACGGTGTGTTTGAGTTTGAAATTGTAAGCCACCTGGAGCGCTGCATAGGCCGTTAAGGTGGCTCCTAACCCAGTCGAAAAGAACCATCCAGTTGTAACGCTACATCCCAACAAGACGATTGCTAGCCCCCAAGCTACCTCCAGCGGAATTCTGCCAGAGGCAATGGGCCGACGACACTTGAGGGGATGGCGTCGATCTGCGGCAACATCCAGAATGTCGTTGACTACATAAAAGCCACTAGAGAGGGCACAAAACAAACCAAAAGCCAGCAGGCTACCGACTAAGGCATCAATTGTGATGGCAAAGCCAAACAGCGGTGCTGCAAATACAATCAGGTTTTTAGTCCATTGTTGTGGCCGTAGTGAAACCCAGTAGGGGCTTATCTGCGATTGGATCATAGTTGTACGGTGTTGAGAGGCATGCGAGTCGCTTGATCCCTCTCAACACACGCAGGGTTATTTGCTCGCTATGAGGCCAGCCACTGCTGTCGACAGGGATTGAAATTCAGAGAGGATCTTAGTTTTATCTGGAGACGGTGCCTTTAAAGCAGTTTGCACTACAGCCAGCTGATCGTTAACTGTTTTGTAGTTTGCGCCCGAGTGCTTCTCGGCTGTTTCGCGAATCTTTCCCCACGTTTCTTGAAGTTGAGAAACCTCAGCCTGAGCAGTTTTGAAATCACCTGCTTTGACAGATGAAATTGCCTTACTTACACCGTCTTTCATCCCCGTTAGGCTGGTGACGAAAGTAGCCGATGCAACTGTTTCTGTTACTTTACTCTGGGCTGACTGAGCAGCTTTTTCTGCGCCATCAGCCATTTTTTGAGCACCTTCGGTTGCAGATTGGGCAGTATTCGCAACTGTTTTTTGCCCAGCATCACTGATTTTGCCAGCTGCTTCTGATGCCTTCTGAGCACCTTCGGTGGCTTTTTGAGTAGTTTCTGTAATGGAATTTTTAGCCCCCTCAGATATATTTTTAGCTTCTTCGCCGCAGGCCGTGAGCGAAATTAATCCTAGGGTTGCAAGAACTAAACCCGCTTTCAGGGAGCTTTGCATTTCAAGTTCTTCCTTTGCTAAAGAAATGAATATATTGTAAGTAGCTTGCAGACACAGATATTGCTGTATTGATCCTAAAAAGACAATCGCAATTGTTATCTCTTATACAATCTTTTTAGAGGGCAGCTCTATCATGATCCATTTTTTTTAATCTTGTTGTGCTGGCACTTGGATATTTGGCTACGCGTTTAGGGTTCTTAAAAGGCGGTATTCTTTGTTTAGCCTAACTACTCTACGCCGCGACTCGCGAGAGGGTAATAGCGCCCATCCCTTGAGTACCCATCTCTGTTCATGACCCAGCGCCCTAAAATCATAGTCTTAGATGACGATCCAACCGGCTCCCAGACAGTTCATAGCTGTTTACTGCTCATGGACTGGGAGCTAGAAACCCTGCGTCAGGGTCTTGCAGATACGTCTCCCATTTTCTTTGTATTGACGAATACTCGGGCACTGACCCCAGAGGCTGCTGCCGCAGTAACCCGTAGTGTATGCCGCAACCTAAAACAGGCCATTGCTGCAGAAGGGATTCAAGACTTTTTAGTGGTCAGTCGTTCTGACTCCACATTGCGGGGACATTATCCCCTAGAAACCGATATCATTGCTGCTGAATTAGGCCCATTTGATGCCCACTTTCTAGTCCCAGCCTTTTTTGAAGGTGGACGTATTACACGGGATAGCATTCATTACCTCATTGTGAATGATGTTCCCACACCTGTTCACGAAACCGAATTTGCCAAAGATTCAGTGTTTGGCTACCAATCAAGCTTTCTGCCAAGCTATGTCGCAGAAAAGACCCAAGGCCGTATTGCAGCCGACCAAGTTGAGCGGTTGCAATTAAGCGATCTCAAATCCGGTAGCCTAGATCGGCTTCTGCAATTTCAGGACAACCAATGTGTGGTAGTTGATGCGGTAGAACCTGCAGATCTAGCTCAGTTTGCCCAAGACCTCTGGCGTGCCGTTGCTCAGGGTAAGCGGTTTTTATTCCGTAGCGCAGCGAGCTTGCTCACTGCCTTGGCACAGTTGCCGCCTCAGCCTGTCCCTGCACAACAGATGTCACAGTATGTCCGTAGCGGTAAGCCAGGTGCCTTCATCGTAGGTTCCCATGTGCAAAAAACTACCGAGCAACTGTCGCACTTGTTAGAACAGCCCCATATTGTGGGGGTTGAAGTTCCCGTCAGGCACCTGCTTGCTTCAGATAATGCCGCTGCCGAGTTACTGGAACAGACGCTGAGCCGAATTGATACGGTGCATCGACAAGGCAAAACCCCCGTTGTGTTTACCAGTCGTCAAGAACTGCAGTTCGATAATGCTGAAACTCGTCTCGACTTTGGGGTTAAGGTGTCTGCACTACTGATGAATATCGTTCAGGGGCTACCCAGTGACCTAGGCTACTTGGTTAGTAAAGGTGGGATTACATCCAATGATGTTCTGAGTACAGGACTGCACTTGAAAACAGCTCGCCTGCTTGGGCAAATTATCCCCGGTTGTTCCGTTGTGTGTACCTCTGCAGCCCATCCTGCATTCCCCAACTTACCCGTTGTCTTATTTCCAGGAAACGTAGGTGATCGAGAAAGCCTGACAGCTGTCTATAATCACTTTACTACGAGTGCATAAAAAATACGTCATAGAGCAAGGAATACATTTAAAAAAGGAGGGTGGGCGTTTAATTAAGAAGTAAGGGGATGTCGAATTCACGATTGGGTCGTGGTTACATAGCCCTAAGTTTATGGGTCAATGACTTAGGTTCGACAATATGTTCATAATTATCATTTGCATACTTATTGTAATAGCAATACTAGTCGTGCGTTTTGCACTAGTGTTGCGATGGCAACGCTCTAGTTGCCCCAAATGTTCGTATTCTCTAAAACGCATTAAGGTGCTTTCGGCAGAGCGCTCTATCGCCAAGTTTCTCAGGTTACCGATCAAACGGTATCAATGTGAACGATATCAATGCCGTTGGGAAGGGGTTTCACTGTACAACTTCCAAAATAACGACATCAGAAGTCACCTGATGCAGAACCAGGTCACTCTATCTCCCAGTGGTTTTAATCAGTCGTTGCCTCATAATGTGCCAAGTTTAAGGGCAGTAGGTTCACCTTTAGGGGCTTCTGCTAGCTCTAAACTGGGTGATACTCAATTTCTGTCCTTACAAAGTGCTTTGGAGAGTGGTGAATTTTTACTGCATTACCAGCCAATAATTAACCTAAAAACTAAGAATATTACGGGTATGGAGGCATTGTTGCGTTGGCAACATCCTGAAAGAGGGCTTCTTTATCCATCAGACTTTTTTTCGATTTTTGAGGAAGGAGATTTTATTTATCCTCTGGAACGATGGTTGTTTAGTCGAGTTTGTGCACAGATTCGCAAATGCCATCAAGCAGGTATCTACCCACTTAATATTTCTGTTAATCTCTCTGCTCGTGAGTTTTATCACCCTGAACTTTCTGAAATCATTGCGCGTGCCCTAAGCCGAAACCGCATTGATCCTCAGTATCTTGAAGTGGAGGTTTCAGAAAATACAATTTTTGCTAAATTCGATGCGGCAGTCCGAATTGTTAAAGAGTTGCATTCGGTGGGTGTTCAGGTGGTGATGGACAATTGTGGTACTTATTCGCAGCAGGGTTCCAATATTTCTCGCTTAGCCTTAAATACGCTGAAAATCGATCAGTCTCTGGTTCATGATCTCCAAAATCCCAACGTTGTCGCAACGATTCAGTCTCTTATTGAATTGGCCAATGCCTGCCAATTCAAGGTTGTGGCAAAGGGCGTTGAAACTCGAGAGCAACTTGCTGTGTTGGAGCATCTAGGTTGCAAAGAGGTTCAAGGATACTTGTTCGATACGCCGCTGCCTGTGGATGAGGTGACAGATGTTCTTGAGGCAAATTGGTTGGGACGTAAGCCGTCAGCGGCCAGTTGAGCTTCAAGCTAAGATTAGGCTTTGCATCGTCTCTAAAGAATTCCAGCATTTCCAAAAGACGTGGCATAATGAGGCGGCAGCGATCGCACGAGTTAAGCATTAAGCATGGTTCCTGTCGCAGAATTGTCCGCTTCACCTCTCCAGCCTTTAGATACATTTGCTGAAAAGCTTGATTTTGAACTTCCCGATCCCAACGATGAAGCACTCACGGATGTAGAATTTCTCAACCAAGTTGAAGCTGTGTGGTTGGTCTGCGATCGCTTTGATCTACAGACCGAGATCTGGCGTGGACGTATTCTACGGGCAGTCCGCGATCGCGAGAAGCGCTCTGGTGAAGGACGGGGTACAGGGTTCTTGCAATGGCTGCAAACCCATGAGATCAGTAAAACC
>DATNQK010000724.1:0-1532 GCA_036704065.1 Stenomitos sp. | reverse complement strand
AGGGAAGCTCACTGATATGACTACCCAAAATTTGAGCAATCTGAACTATTTAGGGCTTGCTGAATAAGTCCAAAAAACTCAAAAAAGTTCGATCGCGCTATTGCTTGCCAACGATCAAATTAAGTTTTTCTTTTGGTGGCAATGCCCTGGGGGGGTGACAAAGAGGCCTAGGAGATAGACCGAATAAGGGTTGCGGCCCGCATACCTTGTTGATAAAAGCGGCGTTTATTGGGAGTTAACTTCATTAACTGTTCTACCTCGTCAGAATATTGTTCGAGATAATTAACCCACTTTTCTCCATCTAATCCAACACCAAATGTACTCCGTCTTCGATATCTTTTTTTAGGTTCTTGACGCCGACATACATATTTCCCTACCTGCTTTTTCCGAAGTTCAGTACCTTCAAATATTGCCAAACTATAGGCGAGTGTCATCAGCAGAATTATGTTAATCAGTCGGTTGCCTTTTAAGCTAGTTCCTTCCAGATCGTAGCCTCCTGTTTTACAATCTCGAAACATTTCTTCGATACCCATCCGTTGCTTATAAGCATCGCTCGCTGCCTGCAATGAACCTAAATCTGTCAGAATAAACCACGCTTCATCAAGCTTCCATGCCCCATAGTTTCTTTTCCACTTACAAGCAACATCAAATCCAGTAGCAGGCTGAGTTTTTCTCACTCTTTTACCTTGAAAATATAAAGAGGTTCCCGGCACTATTCCTAATTCATCTAATCGCTGCCAAACTAAATGCTCTGTTTCGATACAATGATTCCTCTTCAGTCTTAAGCAAAAAGACACACCCTTTTGCTTGAGCCAGTTTCCCAAGTCGACCGAACAAAATTCACGGTCTCCTAAAACGATGACTTTATATTCTGAAAATAACGGTAAAACAGGCTGTAGGTTTGTAGTCTGTTCCTCGAAGTTGCTGCTCCCCAATTTGGGCAACAATGACCAGTATAATGGAATTGCTCTTCGCTCCCAGATTAAGCTAACCATGAAAAGATTAATACACCCCCATTGACTGCGATCGATTGCGATTGACAAGGTTTGACCGACAGAGCAATAAGTAGTCAACCAGTAAGTAATTAATGGAAACCAAATTAATTCGATTGTTAAATTCGGTAAATCCAAAAATCTTTGTAATTTCCGTCGCCGACTTTCGGCTGTAATTAGACAGGGAAATACTCGGGAGAGCCGCTCTAATCTCACTTGTTTTTCTGATTGCATCAAGGATAGCAAAATTGTCATCACCAAAAACTGAGATGGCGTCAGGTATTTTTGTAAGTGAGTCTGGTAGAATCTTAGTATCATTATTTTTTTGGATAGGCAAGCGTGTAACAACTCTGCTGCCTATCTTTTTTTACCACAAGTTGGCTCAATCCTTACTAACTATGGGTTTGGGGCGGGTCGTCACCCCCCCAGGATATCACAAGAGTTTAGGACTATGCAAAAGATCTCAAGCAGGACTTACGCATGAACGCTATATATAGCGTTTGGCTTAATAGAGAAGGCTAAGCCTTTCGGACTGGATAC
>DATNQK010000723.1:0-9914 GCA_036704065.1 Stenomitos sp. | reverse complement strand
CACAATCACTACTCATGAATATTCTGACCTGTTTGGCATGGGTCTTGATGCCGTAGTAGTGGCTACACCGCCAGCATTGCATTATCCGGTTGCTAAAGATTGTCTTGAGCACGGACTAAATGTGCTGGTGGAAAAACCGCTTACATTGAATAGCCATGATGCAGAAGAACTGATAAGCCTGGCAAACGAAAAGCAACTGACCCTCATGGTTGGTCACACATTCGAGTACAACTCGGCTGTCCATGCGCTCAAACATTACATGGACAGCGGCGAACTGGGTGATATTTACTATATCGATGCAGCACGACTGAATCTGGGGTTATTCCAGCGCGACTCCAATGTACTCTGGGATCTTGCCCCTCATGATCTGTCCATTCTCTTCTACCTTTTAGGAGAAAGACCCGCATCGGTCAGCGCCTTCGGGACACCCTGTGTATTCGATGGGATCTATGATGTGGCATACATGAATCTGAGTTTCCCCAATGGAGTCTCCGCTCATATCCACGTTAGCTGGCTGGATCCATGCAAAGTCCGCCGTATCACCGTGGTTGGCAGCAAGAAGATGATCGTCTACAACGACATCGAAAACGAGCAAAAACTGAAGATCTACGATAAAGGCGTGGACGCTCCTGACTATACAGACAGCTTCGCGGAGTTCCACTGCAACTATCGTTCCGGCGATATTGTCATTCCGAAACTCCGCTTTGTAGAACCGCTGCGTCAGGAATGTACTCACTTCATTGAGTGCGTCAGTTCCCATACGATACCGTGCAGCGGCGGCAATGATGGACTCAATGTAGTAAAGGTACTTGAAGCGGCTCAACGATCCATGGGCAATGGCTCAGGGCGGGAGGTACTGCAATGGTAGCTGAATTTGTCCGCATCGCGCCAGATGTAAAACTCGGCAAAGATGTAAAGATCTATGCCTTCGTCAATCTCTATGGCTGTGAGATCGGCGACGAGAGCAAGATCGGAACTTTTGTGGAGATACAGAAAGGCGCATATATTGGCAAGAATGTCAAAATCTCCAGCCACACTTTCATTTGTGAAGGCGTCACCATCGAAGATGAAGTTTTCATCGGTCATGGTGTGATGTTCATCAACGACAAATATCCGCGCTCCACTACGGAGGGCGGCGCGCTGCAAACCGAGGCAGACTGGGTCTGTGTCCCGACTACCATCAAGAAACGCGCTTCTGTTGGAAGCAACGCCACCATCCTATGCGGTGTGACCGTCGGTGAAGGCGCCATGGTAGGAGCAGGCAGTGTCGTCACGCATGATGTCCCGCCGGGTGCGATCGTTGCGGGAAATCCTGCACGAATCATAAAGAAATTGGAACCTACAAAGTGAGGAAATATGAATATTCCATTGATCGACCTGACCATTCAACATCGTACGCTGCGCAATGAGATCAACGCTGCCATTCAAGGCGTGCTGGATCGAGCCGATTTCATCCTCGGGCAAGATGTAGCAAAACTGGAAGAAGAATTCGCTTCATACTGCGGGACAAAGTATGCGGTTGGCGTCGATAGCGGACTCTCAGCCCTAGAGTTGAGTCTGCGAGCGCTTGGCATCGGTCAGGGACATGAAGTCATCGTGCCGGCGCACACCTTCACCGCTACCGCCGCAGCGGTCACCTTTGCCGGAGCCACACCTGTGTTCGTGGATGTTGATCCACAGACTTGGAATATTGATGTTTCCCTGATCGAGAAAGCCATCACCCCGCGCACCAAAGCCATTCTTCCGGTACATATCTATGGACTGCCGGTGGATATGCACATGATCATTGGTATCGCAGAAAAATACAAACTGGCGGTGGTGGAAGATGCCTGTCAGGGACATGGCGGACTCTACAAAGGTCACCGTGTGGGAAGTATGGGCAATGCAGCCGGGTTCAGTTTCTATCCCACCAAGAATCTGGGAGCCTGCGGCGATGGCGGCATTGTTACCACCAACGATCCAAAAGTGGCAGAGACGATCCGCGCCTTGCGCAATTGTGGTCAAAGGGCAAAGAACGTCCATGAACTGGAACCGTTCAATCACCGTCTTGATAATCTTCAGGCAGCCATCCTACGCGTCAAGCTGAAATATCTTGAAGAATGGCTTGAGTCTCGCCGCAAACTGGCAGTTCTGTATGACAAACTTTTTGCCGGTACAGATATCAAGTGCCAGGTGGAACCGCCTGGCTACCGGCACGTGTACCACCTCTATGTTATTCGCTCCAAGAATCGCGATGCCCTACAGGCACATCTAAAAGAGCATGGTATCGGCACAGCCATCCACTACCCCATCCCCGTCCATCTGCAACCGTTCTACAACAAGAATGGCGACATGCAAGGACGCTTCCCGGTGGCAGAACGCGTATGCAACGAGATATTATCCCTGCCGATGTATCCTGAGTTGACCGAGGAGCAGGTAGAGATCGTGGCGGCGGAGGTTATGAACATACATGTAGCTGTAGCCTGAATTTGTGTATTGAGATATAGCAGGCTTCTTAGATACATCCAATTTTAATATTCAAAGCATTAGACAAATTGTCACTCTCTGACTTTTCGGATTGATAGAGCAAGCTATTTATACTGGAATCCTGGTAAGGAGCATAGTATGGGATCTTCACCTAAGACACCTGGTGAAAGAATTTCTCTTCACTATTACAAAAACGTGCTGTTGTCATCCATTTGGATCATTTTCGCGTTCACATCAGCTGGTGTTGTTATAGCATATCTGATAACAAGGGCCATTACTCCAACTTATATGGTTACAACCACTATTATGATCAGAAAAGAAAACTTGGAACAGTCAGATAGGTATGACGCCATTGCAATATCCGAGAGTTTCGCCCAAACGTATGCAAAAATGATCACAAGTGACATAGTACTAGAAAAAGTGAAAACGAATATAGAATCTGACCTGAGTTCTGAAGACCTTAGAACAGCAATTACAGCCGACCATATTATTGATACACCTTTTGTAGAAATTAGGGTAATGCACTCAGACCGTGAACTCGCTGTAAAAATTGCTGATACTGTAGTGGATATATTCTCATCTCAGGTTGATGCCTCTCAACAAGCATCTGCTACTTACCAGGAAAACATCTTCAAGACTCAACTGCAAGATAATCAAGCTGAAACAACTCGACTGCAAGATAGCATCACGGAGCGATCCCAGGCGATGTATAACCAAAGGCTCGAAACCATCAACGCAGCAATTACAAATACAAGAGAGAGAATAGATAAAATCGACCTGCAAATGGCGCCTTTGCAGGTTAAGAATTTACTTACCCGACCTGAACGAATAGAACTTTCCAGACTAGAAACGCAGAAAGAAGAACTTTCATCATTACTTTCAAAGTATGAATTTGAGCTACTTACGCTTACTGTAAAGGGACCAACTCTCGATACGCAAGATATTTTATCCAGTCAACAGGTAAGTCTTTTAGAGCAGAATCGGCAAGTCTACGCGTCTTTGTTAAGGGATTATCAGAACAACAAGGTAATTAGAGCACAAAACATGATTGAAGTTATTCAGCTGGATCAACCAGTTCTACCAGATGAACCAGTCCGTCCAAACTTAATCGTTAATCTGTTATTTGGATTTGTGATAGGTCTATTGCTATCAGCAGTTTATGTGTTTGTTACTAAATTAGGCGTAGACTAGCATCGGAGAATAAAGGGAAAATGCAGCTTCCTCAGTTAATATATATTGTTGGCTGTTCAATTCTTATTCTCTACTGGGTCAGTAAAGTAGAAAACAAGTGGTTCATCTTCACCATTCTTTTTTGGATCTTCAGCTTGCCCATCTTGGGAGATTCTCGGTTCACTATTTCTCTTAACTTCGCAGGGATTGATCTACAACCAAACAGAATCTTATTCTTGACGCTATCGGCAGCATTTTGCTTTCTTATCATTTCCGCAAGAGTCAGAGGTACAGATCTTCTGGACTTAAAAGTGCACAGGTTTCAGCTTTACGAGTTATGGATGTGCTTTTATATTTTGATCGCCATCTTAACTATCATAATAAATACATATGACTTAGGTGTGCGAGCAACGATAGTAACCATCGTGAAACTATTAACATTCCTGCTAGTGTACTTTTTCTCGCGTGAATGTATTACGTCTAAAGATTTTCAGCAGCTGGCACATGCAATAGTCTTTTTTGCTATCTTGTCATCGCTAGTAGGGACTTACCAGTTTTTTGGAGATGCATATTTCTTCAGAATCGGAGTATTACGTCCCGCCTTCGGATCCTATATTCGCGCAAATGGCTTTTTTACTTCAGAATATGACCAAGGTATGTTTCTAACTATAGCAATGGTTATTGGAATGCTAACTATTCAAAACAAATGGATGAGAGTTCTAACCATTACTATTATTCCTCTGGGAACATTTTTTACTATGCATAGAGGAAGTTGGCTTATCCTCATAGTAGCTTTAGGAGGAATCGTTATTAGAGAGTTTCGTAGAATGTTTCCTTGGGTTATCGCAGGTGGTGTTACAGTAGTTCTTGCGTTATTCATCACAATAAATCTATCTGCACAAGGGAAGAACTCCACTAATTTTTGGAATCAATTGATAGATCTACGTGTCACTCAAAACACGTGGAACAGTCGAATTAGTTACAACCAATTTGCAATATATATGATACAAAAATATCCGCTTGGAATTGGAGCATATATGTCAGACATCTATGAAAGGGAGGCTTATAGCAAAAAACTAATAGATTTTGTTGATGGTGTTCCATTAGTAATTCACAACGGTTTCCTTGCCGCCGGGGTTTTGCATGGCATTACTGGAATGATTGTTTTTGTACTATTTATTCTCTCCCTGTTATTCCATTACCTAAAAAAAATGAGCTGCTCTCCAAATTTACGCTTGATGATGATATTGATAATATTCTCATTTGTCATCATCAACATGACACAGGATTTTTCCTCAATCGGAGACCAACCTGGCATCTTCATCGCGATATTAATTGGGGCTGCCCTTTCGCTTAATTCTTACATTGAGAAACCTGTTCCAGAATCAACCTCAACACAAGCAGATGGAACAATCTAATTGGATTAAATGATGAATCTGAGAGCAACTCTACAAAATACGCACATGTTTGTAAAAGACTCAAGATTTCGACAATCGTCTTTGTTGTTATTTGCAATGATATTTGCGATGGGCGTAAACCTCATCGTCAGTATCCTTGTAGCTCGGACATTAGGTCCTGAGGAATATGGAGATGTCAAGTTCATTCAAACCATATGGGCATTACTTACTCTTTTATCATCATTAGGATATTTTTACTCTGGTAGTCAAATCCTTGTCATGGAAAAAGTTCCAGAGAATATTCGTGAAATCACAGGAACAATACTCTTAATTTCTTTTCTAATAGGAATATGCCTTAATATATTTACTGCAATAATTGCTGTCCCTATTGATCTTTTTTTTCATACTCACGTTTCAAACATCATGATATCACTTGCGCCTTTAGTTTTTGTGTTATCTACTCAAGCTGCTTTAATGTTGATATTACAGGGAATCAACAGAATTTATTTATTATCTATTCTGACTGCAGTTCCTGTATTGCTTTATTTAATCTCAATATCTCTTTTATCTTATTTAAAGTTAATTTCTGCTAAAAATGTTCTTCTATCTACTCAGGGTTCATATTTAATAGTTATTTTGTTCATCATACTGTGTTTGCAACCATCATTCAAATCGACAAGACGTTGGTGGGTTGCAATTAGAGAAAAAAACAAAACGTATGGGGGACCGGTATATCTTGGATCATTAGCAAATGTGGCCACTTCATATCTCAACCGCTTAGCAATTTCATACTGGACAGATAACACATCAATAGGTTTTTATTCGCTAGCAAGTTCTCTAACCGAACCACTTAAACTCATTCCAAATGCAGTTGCAACTTCTTCATTTCGCAATTTTGCAAGACAAAAGGAAATTCCTAAAAGACTTATTTATGCCACTGTTGGCTTTTCTACCGTAGCATTAATACTTGCACTTTTATTTTTTGGTGAGCCACTTTCCTGGGCTTATACAGAGAATTTCGCCCCGGTAGGCTTAATGTCCCGAGTCCTATCAGTGGCAGCTATTATGATTGGATTTGGCGATTTTTTCAACCGTTTCCTTGGTGCACACGGAAAGGGTAAAGCATTACGAGATACTGCCTATATTATGGGGGGAGTAAACATTGCTGGTTTCTTTTTACTGGTTCCTCGATGGGGAATCTGGGGTTTGATTTCAACTTCTATCTTGGCCGGACTTGCTTATTTTATTTTTATTCTCATTTATTATCGCAAACTGGTAACAACTATGATATCGGATTTTACATATACAACTCAAAATGATATAAATTCTAAAGTAACGGATAATGGGGCAGAAATTCACAAGAAAACATCAGGTGTTTACAAAGATAGTGGCCGAAAAGGCAAAAGAGAATTCAATATCATCATTCTCCTGGATTCCTTTGGCTTTCCATATGGCATGGCTTCTACTCGACGGGTCGAGTTAATCGCAAGAATATTAGCCAAAAATGGCTTTCAGGTAAAGGTACTTTGTGCACGTGCTCTTGAAAAACGACCTGTAGTAATCAACAACGAATCACAAGGTGTTCATGAGGGAATTTTCTATGAATATACGCCCGGAACAACCATTCGCTCAGATAAATTCATGATAAGGCGTTACCTTGATATTAAGGGAATAGTTATAGCGCTGGTTCGACTTGCAACTTATCGAATAAATCACCAAGCCGATTGTATATACTACTATGGGAACATTATGGATAACACTCTTAATCGCTGGATCTTTTATCTGGCAGCAAGGATACTAGGAGTTCCACTTGTAACCGATATAAGTGAACCGCCATGGGTATTTAATCAAAACGTCAATTGGTTTGACTGTATTTTTTCTCCCCTTACAGGTGTAAGAGGGGTTATCCTTATTTCAAAATTCTTGGAAGATTGGGTAACCAGTGAAACATCTAAGATCAAAAAAAGGGTTCCATATTTGCACTTACCTATTTTGATCAACACAAATGAATATAAATATGTCGAGTCTAAAAGCTGCAAACAGAAAATGGCTGTCTTATTTGCAGGTTTAGATCCAAAATCTATTAAATTCATTATTCAGGCTATGGAAAGAGTATGGTCCGTATATCCGGACTGTAAACTTATAATCACTGGCTTTGAATCTGGAAGTTTAGAAAAATCCTGGCTAGATACTCTTAGCCAGCAGTATTCCATCAGAGAGAAAGTAGAAATCACGGGATATTTACCACGTTCCGAGCTTCATCTTTTATATCAAAATGTATCTGCTCTTTTAATACCAATGTTCAGTGATATTCGTTCGCAGGCGAGATTCCCTACAAAAATTGCTGAATATTTATTTTCAGGCACTCCGATAGTGACATGTAGAGTGGGAGAGATCGACCAATTTCTTAAAGATGGAGTGACAGCTTTTATCTCTGACCCTGATGAAATAGAAAATTATGCCCAAAGAATTATTGATGCAGTCAATCCTCAGAATTGGAATAAGGCTCATGAAATCGGCTTAAACGGGAGAGAGGTAGTTATTGCAAACTTCGATGTCGATGTTTATATGAAGCCAATCATCAACTTTTTCTCTTCGATTTGTGCGCAGACCGACTCTAGGATATGAGATTATAGTATTATGCCAAGCATCTTATTTCTGGCTGATTCATTGGAACTTGGCGGTGCCGAGAGACAATTAACCCTTCTAATAAAGTATTTATCCACGCCATGGATCACTAGTGTAGTTGCTTTTGGTGGGGGAATGTTTGAAGCCAAATTAGCCGAACTGGGTAAAGACCTAACAATTCTTGAGAGACAAACGCGCTTTGACATTAAACCAGTCTGGGATTTTTGGAGGCTTTTGCGAACTCTTCACCCAGATATAGTCCATTCATGGGGTTGGATGAGTTCTGCAATTGCCGCGCCAATGTGCAAAACCCTAGGGATTAAGTTCATTAACGGATGCATACGGAGCGGTTCCGCAATTACAAGAAATGCTATCAGAGCCCGGGTAACTTTTTTACTTTCGGATTGGATTATAGCAAATAGCTACGCAGGATTAAAAGCATGTGAAATTATCAGCCCGAAAAGTAAAGTGATCTATAACGCTCTAGACCCTCAGCGCCTTGACCTAATAAATGACAAAGAATATGTAAGCAAGAAAAATTTACCAATTACAGTTGTAATGGCAGCAAGAATGACTGCGCAAAAGAATTTTTCAATGTTCATAGATGGAGCAAGAGAGATCAACAAGATCGATCCCGGAAACTGGAAATTTATTGCAATCGGAGATGGGGAAGACAAAAACGATTTGATTAGTAAAGCTGCTGATCTAGTTTCTTCAGGGGTCATGGAATTCCCTGAAGTTATAGATGAAGTGATACCTCAGCTTCAACAAGCAGACATTGGCGTGCTACTAACCAACAATAATATGCACAAGGAAGGCTTATCAAATTCAATCATGGAATATATGTTTTGTGGATTGCCAGTGATCTGCCATGACAACGGTGGAAACAATGAGTTAGTTGTCTCAGGCGAGACAGGCTTTCTCCTTAAATCAAACAACATACACAATCTTGTTGAATATCTGCATTGGCTTGCACATCATCCTGCTGAAGCCAGACAAATGGGAGAATCTGGAAAGAAACGCATCACAGAGCTTTGTTCAATTAGAAGAATGGTTAGTGAGTATATTGAAGTATACCAAGATGTTTTACACAACAAAAATGTTACATAATTTAACTGGATGATTTCACTGATTTCAAATAATTCATCTTCTTAATTTAAGCTAAGGCGTGTCGGGAAGAAAAACAAAAGAATCCTGAAAGCACTGATTGGAAACCCATAGATGAGAATCCTTGTTTGCAATGCATTCTATTACCCCAGAGGCGGCGCCGAGGTCTGCGCATTGGATCTGGAGGCTTTACTGGCATCCAAAGGACACGAGGTGATCTCCTTTTCCATGGAACATCCGCGTAATTTGCCTTCACCCTATTCATCTTACTTTGGGAGCTATATCGATTACCCTGAGCTTTTGAAGAATGTAAATCCGGAAACTATTTTCAAAGCGACAGAACGCATCATCTTCTCTCGGGAAACAAGGGACAAATTGACCCAGTTGATCAAAGATACCAAACCCGATCTTGCCCACGTTCACAATGTAGGACATGAGCTATCCCCATCCGCACTTTATGCAATCGCCAGTGCAAATATTCCGATCGTCAGGACCGTGCATGATTTTGGTCTTCTCTGTCCAAACTCCTCTTTTTTGAGTCACGGCGAACTGTGCGAACGTTGTAAAGGCGCCCACTATTACCAGGCTATCCTTCGACGCTGCAAACGGAATTCCCTGCCAGCCAGTACACTGGCCGCTATGGGAGCCTACACTCACGATTTACTAAAGAGTCATCAAACAAAGGTGGATGTATTCCTTGCGCCGAGCTCATTCCTTCGCCAGAAGTTAATCGACTTTGGGTATCCGGGAGATAAGATCGTGCACCTGCCTAACGCGATCAAGGTAGCAGGTTTTGAGCCATCTTTTACCGCCGGCAATTACGCTCTTTACTTTGGTCGGCTATCGTATGAAAAAGGACTCTATACCTTGCTCAAGGCAATGACATATATCCCCAATATACCGCTCATCATTGCAGGGGAAGGTCCATTAGGTGATGAGCTGAGAGAATATGCCCAAAAAGCCGGGCTAACAAACGTGCAGTTTGTGGGGTATCAAACAGGAAAGCATTTACATCACTTGATCCGCAATGCCGCTTTCACGATCATGGCGTCTGAATGTTACGAGAATGCACCGCTTGCGTGCATTGAATCGATGGCACTTGGGCGTTCTGTCGTGGGGTCAAATATCGGTGGTATTCCCGAATTG
>DATNQK010000722.1:0-4037 GCA_036704065.1 Stenomitos sp. | reverse complement strand
AAAAGCGGATGGTATTGGCAAAGGGAGATTTTTTACCAAACTCGGACAAGAATATAGCGGTCAAAATGCCAAGCGGCAAACTTGCACTTGCGGCGATCGCCACCATAAGAAAGGTGCCCACAATGGCATTAGCAAACCCATTGGGAACATCCTTCATACCCGCAGGAGAAGGCAGTTGAGTAAAAACCTCCCAGGTTAACTGCGGCATTCCTTTACTGACAATGGCCCATAGCATTGCCATGAGTGGAACAAGCGCCAAGGCTGCCAGCGAAAAGGCGAGGGTGCTCATGCCCCAATTAAATAGCTTTTTAGAGAGAGGTAACGGCTTATATAGGGAAGACACAGGAGGCATCCAAACGTTGGCACAGCATTAGCATTGAAAATGAGGTATTGCCGATTGCCTCAGCAAACATCGAATTGAGTTAAGCGTTGCGGGTTAAATACTGTACCATCGCCACAGCGGCAGCATTTACAGCAAAAGTCACCAGAAACAACAAAAGCGCAAGATACATCAAAGCGCCGACATGTAGTGGGTCGATTGCCTCGCCAAATTGATTCGCTAATAGCGCTGGAATGGTATTACCTGGACTCAGCAAAGAAGGATCAATTTTATCGGTATTACCAATCACCATCGTGACGGCCATTGTTTCCCCTAGGGCACGACCCAAGGCTAAGCTGGCACCACCAAAGAGTCCCGATGCAGCGGCTGGCAAGGTAATGTTCCAAATCATTTCCCATTGCGTGGCACCGAGGGCAAAGGCCCCATTGCGCAAATCCTGGGAAAGGGCCAGAAAAACTTCGCGCCCGATGGCGGCAATTGTTGGCAAAATCATGATTGCCAGCACAATACCTGCCATCAACATGCTTGGGCCAAACGGCTGAGTATTAAAAAACGGCAGCCATTGAAAGTGCTGGTATAACCAACTTTGCAACGGTTCTAGAGCGGGGATCAAAATAAACCTTCCCCATAGACCTACAATCACACTTGGAATCGCGGCGATTAACTCCACCAAAAATGCTAGAGGTCGCTGAACCCAAGGGGGCAATACTTGTTCACTCGTAATAATTGCCACAGCAATCCCTACAGGCAATGCTAAAGCCAGGGCGATCGCAGAACTCACGAGGGTACCGTAGACATACGGCAACGCCCCAAAGACTTGCTGATCAATATTCCAAGTTTGCTCCCACAAAAAAGAGAGACCAAATTTGGCAATAGCTGGCTGTGCCAGTTGGAAAATGAGAAGACACATCCAAAAGGGCACAATTGCAGTTAAACAAGCAGCGATCAAGGTTAAACCCCTGAACCCGTAGTCGTAGGCTAAATTAACCCAGTCCTTTAATGTTGCTGCGTCAGCTTGGATCAGATCCGTTGCTGGTGAGTAAAACTGCTCTGAAGAATTGGTCATTGGCTAATTGGGTTTAAAGAAGGCAGTCGAGCAAAGCGTTTGAAGCAACAATTTTTCCTTTTACAGCCACTTGTTGCAGCTTTAAAGAACAAGGTTGGGCTTTGTGCAAAGTGGTCTGACGCATAAGACAGAAAAAGCAGGCATTACGGATGTATAATGCCTGATCCTTATTTAGGAAGCACTTACTTAGACCAAAGTTGAATGTCGCTGTTTACCTTATCCAAGGCACGCTTGGCCACATCAGGCGGAACCTTGATGTAGTCCAAAGAACCATTTAACTGCTGACCTTCAGTCAAAATCCAAGTCATCCACTTTTTGATTGCGGGCAACTTCTCAGCATCATATTTCTTGTACAGCAACATCCAAGTCATTCCTGCAATTGGATAGCCGCTTGCAGGATTGCCTTCAAACACACGGAAGTTAGACGGGAACTTAACCTTACTGAGTGCTTCCTGAGTTGCCTCAAGCGTCGGCAGCATATACTCGCCTTTCTTGTTCTGGACAGCAGCAAAGTTCAAGTTATTCTGCTTAGCATAGGAATACTCAACATAGCCGATAGAACCCGGCGTTTGCTGTACTGTTGCCGCGACACCGGGGTTTCCTTTTCCCTTAAGCGGATTCCCAGCCCACTGTGGCGCTTGGTTAACGCCGATTTGCCCCTGGAAAGCAGAACTCATGGCGCTCAATGCATTGGTAAAGATAAAGGTGGTACCGCTAGAGTCTGCCCGAACCACTAAACGAATGGGCTGATCGGGCAAATTAACGCCAGGATTAGCGCTTGCAATTTTGGGATCATTCCACTTCGTAATCTTCGCACTGAAGATACTCGCCAAGGTTGATTGAGAAAGCTTAAGCCCAGATGACACACCCGGCACATTGTAAACCACTGCAACTGCACCGCCGCAAGTGGGGATCATTAATACACCTCGGTTAAGGTGGACTTTATCGATTTCATCATCGGTCATTGCAGCATCGCTGCCACCAAAGTCGACTGACCCATTGAACATGGCTCTGCGACCGCCACCGCTACCAATCCCTTGATAGTTAACTGTAATATCCGGATTCTTACTCTGAAACTCACGAATATAACGCTCGTACAATGGTGCAGGAAATGTAGCGCCTGCTCCGTTGAGCGTTACGGCCTGAGCAATCACTGTCAGATACGGGGTAACAGACATTGCGAGCGTGGCAAAAGATACGGTAAATACCCGCCGAACAACTGTCGAGGGAAAACTCATCATGCTCTCCAAAAAAGATCAACCCAGATTACAAGATCAAAAGACAGCAACCATAAAAAATGTTTCTTTTGATACCCCCAAATCATTCTTGGGAAGAATCGTTAAAATTGGGTAAAGAAAAAAATAAGTTTTGGTTAAAAACAGAGTCAGAAATATCATAAAACAATATAGAGAAAGAGCTTGAGACTTTTCAGTCCTTATAAGAGAGCAGCTCTATTCTGCTAGGTTAAATAACCTTGTAGATGATATTATTGCTCTAGAAATTAAAAATTTTATAAAGTCTAGAGCACAATATCAACGGTTAAAACCAAACCTAATGTTCTTATTGCTTAACACACTTTATATAGCTATTTATCCTACGTACTAGATCTTGATCTTGATAAGACTCGGTTCCCTGTCATCACCTTAAGGCGCTATGATTTTTTCGATTGCTCTTCCTAAACTTTGGCCAGTCTTTAGCCTTTCTCCCTCTTTACGCAAGTGGGTCAAACCCATGCTATTTCTGTCATTGGGGTTACATGCTTTTATCTTATTGGCACCACTTCCTCATTCAGAGACAGCAACACCCAAGAAAGAGCAAAAGAAAAGCGAACCTCATGTCAAAATTGCCGCAATCCCCTCTAGCCAAAAATTAGCGTCACCTAAACCTAGTGTTACCAAGCATGTGATCGCGTCTTTACCGAAGGTACTGAACTCCAAACGTCCAGCCATTGTTCTGCCCCGTAAAAGCCAACCTCATTCAGCATCTGCTTCAGTGGCGAAGCTAACGCCTTCCCCTAAAACAACGCCTCAAACACCACAGTCCCCCGCTGCGATCACCCCTTCTGCCACTGTTCCTTCTACCGACGGGACAAGTTACGATCCTGCCAACCCCATGAGCGATTTTCCGCAATTTCCGGGAGCGGTTGCTGGGTGTTTAGGTCTTCCCTCATGCTTTGCCACAGGTAAGCCCTTAGCAGAGGTATCTCAGTTCTTTGAGCAGCAACTTCCCGCCAAAAAATTTGCCGTTCAGCCAGTTACCAATGAGGTGGATCGGAAAGTTTATCAAATTTCTAAGGGAGGCGTGACCCAGTTTTTGAGTGTGATCTTTGATGGCACGGCAGCCAACTATGTCCTGGCTGAACAACCATTGTCGATGAAAGACCTACAGACTACAGTGCAAGTCCCTCCAGACTTTACCGCGAATGTTTTAGCACAGTTTTCCCCATCAGGTACCGATCCAGGAGCTCAAGCACCAGCAGTATCACCTGAGTTATTTGCCGACCCTACAGCATTTTTTAGTGAAGTAGGGGGCGTAGATGCCCAAGGGTTTGACGTTGCACCCACAGCCAGAACTGAAATCGATAGTTTGAAGGTTGTGGCTGGCCAAACACCTCAGCAAGTTGATAGCGCA
>DATNQK010000721.1:0-4334 GCA_036704065.1 Stenomitos sp. | reverse complement strand
ACCAACCTGCTTTCAAAGATGGTTCTTACCCTGTGACGCGGCGGCTCTTTGTGGTGGTTAAGCGAGATGGCAAGCTGGATGAGCAGGCTGGAGTAGCCTATGCCAATCTATTGTTGAGCGATGAAGGCCAAGCACTGATTGCCAATTCAGGATTTGTCCCCATTCGCTAGCGTAGTGAGGAGATAGTTACTAGCACTTGTCAGCAAAGAGCCTGATGCAACCTTGGCGCAAGTGAAAGGTTGATTTTCTTTGGTCAAAGCAGCGCAAATACGTCTAAAACTCTCAAAGTGATGAAAGAGGGTTACAGCCGTTTGCAGGGATATCAGGGATGCCAAGATTTGTCTATTGTCATTCTGCGCTAGTGTCAATTTTCTGGCTGAATTAGTTTGAATATCGGAATTCAAAATCTGTCCCCTATCTGCCTGAAGACGGCTGTATGACTTCAAATGAGCATTGGTGGTTGCCGATAAAAGCGTTCTTGCGACAGTACCCACCAACTACCTCAAAAAGTGTCACTAGCCTTCTTAAATATTGATGAGTGTAATGAGGCATCAATAGTTGCGGAATTGATGTGCCTACTGCTGTTGCTGTACTTCATAAGACGTAAAAACCAAGAATCTCACTTTGTCTTTAGGAAAGAATGTATCACTATTTACATCTTTCATGTGCTTTAAATTACATTAATGACTCTATTGAATAAGGGCTATAAATGTATGGGTATAACTCCTTTGATCAGAGTTGAAAAAGACTTTGATCTTAGAGTGTAAAATCGCGTCTTAATTTCTTCTTAACCATAGTAAAAACTGCGTTATAGTAAGTAACCTGCCGAGGTATTGGATAGGTAAGAGGTCTGCGCCTATGCTGGAAGCTCAAAACCCCACCCAAATTTTGCT
This sequence comes from Stenomitos sp., assembly GCA_036704065.1. Taxonomy (GTDB): domain Bacteria; phylum Cyanobacteriota; class Cyanobacteriia; order Thermosynechococcales; family Thermosynechococcaceae; genus JAAURS01. Next base: position 3,441 of record DATNQK010000721.1, on the reverse strand, counting down.
ATTGCTAATGGGCGGAACAGCATTATTACTCTACGGCGTTAAGCAAATCACAGATGCTGTGGAAGGCGCTCTAGGGGCACGAATGCGCTTAGTCATGATGATTGTTGCCAACAATCCCCTGGCGGCGTTTGGTTCAGGGGTTGCAGTCACACTGCTCACCCAAAGTTCAACGGCAACGGCATCGATCATGGTGGGGCTGGTCAGTGCTCAACTGGTGCCGCTAGCCGCAGCGGTGATTATGCTGTTGGGCGCAGCGGTGGGGTCAACCCTGATCGTGCCGCTCCTCATCTTAAAAATGACAGATCACGCCTTGGTGTTGTTGGGATTAGGGGCAGCAGTTGCTCTTGCCACGCGAAGAACTAGGCTTCGGGATTTGGGAAGAGTGCTGTTTAGCTTTGGTTTGATTTTACTTGGGCTTGCCATGATTGGGGTCAGTAGTGCCCCTATTGCGGGGAGTGCCATTATGAGCGCCATCATGCGGACAATTGCCCAGTCACCCTTAGTGCTTGTGCTGCTTGGAGTATTACTGTCAGGGATTTTTGTTTCAAGTATTGCTGCGGTTGGCATTATTTTAGTGCTGGTTGCAAGTGGAGCTGTGCCCATTGCAGCAGCTTTAGCAGTAATGCTGGGGGCTAATCTTGGGACTACTATCACGCCACTGTTGACAGCACTGACCCAAGAAAGTGTGAGTGGGCGTCGACTAGGGGTGATTTATTTTAGTACTCGTCTTGTAGGCGTAGTAGCTTTTCTCGTAGTGCTGAACCCTGTGGCGGGGTCGATGACCAAGCTATTTCCCGATCCGCCTACCTTGGTGGCTGCAGCACACTTTGGGTTTAATATGCTGCTAGCAATCCTTTTTGTGCCTTTAGCAAACTTGATTGCCAACTTTGTGACCCGTCTGCTACCTGATACAGCAGCCGATTCAGGACTAACTCCATGTCACCTTGATCCGGGGGCACTTACGCTTCCTGCATTTGCCCTAGGACAAGCTACTCGTGAAACGCTGCGGATGGCAGACTTGGCCGTGGCAATGCTGGAGCTAAGCATCCAAGCTTTTAGCGAAGGAGTAAAGGAGTTGCCCAAGCGACTCGGACAGCTGGATAACCAGCTTGATAATCTTGAGGAAGCGATTAAACAGTACCTTATCCAGATTAATGATGACCTGCTGACTGAAGCTCAGTCGCAGCGAGAACTAGCGTTGCTTCAGGTTAGTACAGAGCTAGAAGCAATTGGAGATGTGGTAGATCGGCAGCTTATGCGATTGGCTCGTCGTAAGCGGCGTAAGCAAATCGCTTTTTCTCAAGCAGAATGGTCTGATATTGAAAACTACCATCGCGATGTACTGGCGCTATTGCAGCAAGCCTTAGCTGGGTTTGCTACCCAAGATCCTAGTATTGCTGAGGATGTTCTCTCGCAGCGACAGTGGCTGAATCAGACTAAGCGAGACATTTATTTGCGTCATCTTCAGCGCCTGAGTTCGGGTACTGCTGTTAACCTCAATGCTAGTGCGATTCACTTGGAAGTTCTGACGGCTATGAGCCGAATCTTGTCGCATACCTGCAATATTGCTCGAGTTGTTGTGGCTAATGAAGGTTAAATGAGTTTGAGTTCAAACCCAACGATATTGAGCACTTTGACCATACCTTGTAATAGCGAATCAGGCGTTTGATTCATAAAACCTTGTCTTATGGCGAGTTACATCGCAGGCTCGTCTGGATGTAAGAAGGGGTAGAGCATCTTTAATCGGTTAGCGCTATCCTTGTTCTGGCGCGTCCAGCCAATTCATGGAAGAGGTCTAATGATGGTTGTTGAGCATGCTCAGAATGCAGAGTGTTTAGATCACGCGTCTCTTCGGTGTCCAGAGTTGTTGGCCCCAGCAGGGCACTGGGACTGCGCCAAGGCTGCGGTGGAGAATGGTGCTGATGCTATTTACTTTGGGCTAGATCGATTCAATGCCCGAATGCGATCGCAGAATTTCACCACAGCCGATTTGCCGGAGCTGATGGAATTTCTGCATCGACGCGGGGTCAAGGGCTATGTCACCTTTAATACCTTGGTATTTCCTGCCGAACTGAAAGAAGCTGAGCGTTATCTTCGCACCCTCATTGCCGCAGGGGTAGATGCAGCAATTGTTCAGGATGTTGGCATTTGCCGCTTAATCCGCCATCTCTCACCCGACTTTCCCATCCATGCCTCCACCCAAATGACCATTACCAGTGCGGCAGGGGTGGAATTTGCCAAAGCACTAGGCGCTCAGTTGGTGGTGCTAGCGCGGGAATGTTCGCTGCAAGATATCGGCAAAATTCAAGCCCAAATTGGCGATCGCCAATCTGCACTGCCTCTAGAAGTGTTTATTCATGGGGCGTTGTGTGTGGCTTATTCTGGGCAATGCCTCACCAGCGAAGCTTTGGGTGGTCGTTCTGCCAATCGCGGTGAATGTGCCCAGGCTTGCCGTATGCCTTACGAGCTGATTGTGGATGGTAAACCGCTGGACTTGGGCGATCGCAGTTATTTGCTCAGTCCGCAAGACCTAGCAGGATTAACGGTATTGCCGGATTTAATTGGGGCAGGGGTGCGATCGCTCAAGATTGAAGGCCGTCTCAAAACGCCAGAATATGTGGCCAATGTGACCCGAGTGTATCGACAGGCATTGGATCGCGCCTTTGCGCAACTGAGCACTGCCGCACCACCCAGCGCACTGACGCCGACAGACCAAGACCAGTACGATTTGGAGATGGCATTTTCGCGGGGGTTATATTCAGGTTGGTTTAAGGGCATCAATAACCAAGAATTGGTTCATGCGCGGTTTGGCAAAAAGCGTGGCGTTTATTTAGGGGAAGTGGCCAAGGTTGGCAAAGAGCGGGTGTGGGTGCAACTCGCTGCTCCCTTAAAACCAGGCGATGGGGTTGTATTTGACCAAGGCCGTCCCGATGTTCCAGAAGAAGGGGGACGGGTGTATGCCCTGGAACCCTCTGGCCCCAATACCGCCATTATTTTTGGCCGCGATCGCCTCAATTGGCAACGCATCCGTGTGGGCGATAAGCTCTGGAAAACCAGCGACCCAGAACTGGATCGTCGTGTGCGGCAAAGCTATGCAGGCGATGTACCGAAGTTTCAGCAACCCATTCACGTTGAGGTACACGGATGTGCCGGAGAGGGATTAACTGCGATCGCCAGTACACCGCAAGGACATATTGTTCAAGTCACTTCGACGGTGCCTTTGACCACCGCCCACAACCAACCCCTCACCACCGAACGGTTGCAAGAACAATTGGGGCGTTTGGGGAATACCCCCTTTCGGTTGGAGACCCTTGTGAATCAACTGGAAGGGTCACTTATGCTCCCTGTGAGCGAGTTGAACCGCATCCGCCGCACCCTCGTAGCGGACTTAGAACAGGTGCGATCGCGTCCGTTACAGTGGCAGCTCAACCCAGAGGCCAC
>DATNQK010000720.1:0-3884 GCA_036704065.1 Stenomitos sp. | reverse complement strand
ACTTGATTGCCATCTTGGGTAGTGGAGATGTGTTGACTGGCTTGGTGGGGAGTCTGATGGCTCAAGCCATCAGACATCAGCAGCCTTTAGAAGGGGCTGTGCAGTGTGCCGTCTGGTGGCATGCCTATACAGGCTGCTGGGCTGCCGAGCAAAACACGATCTTAGGGGTGAATGCTGAAACCTTGGCAGAATCTCTCCTGCCTGCATTGATGTCACTTCTAGATAGGCCAGGGTTCTAACCTTAGGATGGGGCAATACCAAACTTAAACCCTCTCCGACAGGAGAGGGTTTAAGACAAAATCACATCAAACGAGAGTGTGGGCTTAGCTTAACGATCCACAGAGCCCATAATCACATCCACACTGCCTAAGATGGCAATCAAGTCCGCAACCTTATGCCCTTGCACCAGCTTCGGCAGAATTTGGAGATTGTTAAAGTCTGGGGCGCGGATTTTCCAACGCCAAGGAAAGACGTTGTCGTTGCCAATCAAATAGATGCCTAATTCACCTTTGCCAGTCTCCACGCGGGCGTAGAGTTCACCTTCAGGAATTTTGGCCGTCGGGGCAAGCTTTTTGCCCAAGAACTGATAGTCAAATTCGTTCCACTGGGACTTCTTGCCTTCCATCATCCGTTTGGCTTCCAGGTTTTCATAGGGGCCACCTGGCAGTCCATCTAGCGCTTGGCGAATAATTTTGACCGATTCACGCATTTCGCGGATGCGCACGACGTACCGTGCTAAGCAGTCGCCGTCGGTTTCCCATTGCACATCCCAGTCGAAGTCGTCGTAGCACTCGTAGTGGTCTACACGGCGCAAATCCCAGTTCACGCCAGCGGCGCGCAACATGGGCCCAGACAGCCCCCAACTGATGGCTTCTTCGCGAGTAATTTTGCCAATGCCCTCAAGGCGTTTTCTGAAGATGGGGTTATTGGTAATCAGCCGCTCGTACTCGTCTACCTTCGGCAGGAAGTAATCGCAGAAATCGTGACACTTGGTGACCCAGCCATAGGTTAAGTCAGCAGCGACACCACCCATGCGGAAGTAGTTATTGTTGATGAACCGCATCCCAGTTGCGGCTTCAAACAAATCGTAGATGAGTTCGCGTTCTCGGAAAATGTAGAAGAACGGTGTTTGGGCACCCACGTCTGCTAAGAACGGCCCCAACCATAATAAGTGGTTGGCAATGCGATTCAACTCCAGCATGATGACGCGGATGTAGCTGGCCCGTTTGGGCACTTTAATATCCGCAAGCTTTTCAGGCGCGTTAACGGTCACTGCTTCGTTGAACATGCCTGCGGCATAGTCCCAGCGGCTCACGTAAGGCACAAACATAATGTTGGTGCGGTTCTCGGCAATTTTTTCCATGCCGCGATGCAAATACCCAATGACGGGTTCGCAATCGATAACGTTTTCGCCATCTAAAGTGACCATGAGCCGCAAAACCCCGTGCATTGAGGGGTGATGTGGTCCCATGTTGAGCACCATTGGCTCAGTTCTGGTTTCAATCGTGGTCATAGGTTAAAACGCCTTTTTTACCAGGGGCGATCGCAAAGTCGGCCTTAATATGGAACGAGTTACGGGACAGATTTTACCCTTTTACATAGTACCGAAGTTTGCTCAACTCCATCATGCTGAATCTTTTGGCTAATCATGCAGGAGAATTATGCTCTTTGTGCTTCTATGGATAGGCATCAGAAAGGCAAGCTTGAAGTGTTGTATCGCCCTTGATTCTGATGCCAACGATTTTTGATTAGAATGCAAACCTTAAGACTACAAATTGTCAGGAGACAGCTATGTCTGAACCCGAACGCAGTGTGGGTCAAGGTCAATGTTTGTGTGGACAGGTTAAAGTGATGGCCTCGACCCTAAACCCAGCCATTGGAGCATGCCATTGTCAGATGTGTCGGCAGTGGGGGGGTGGGCCGCTCTTGGCTCTAGAGTGTGGCACAGACGTTACATTTGAGGGCGAGGAGAATATTACTGTATTTAGTTCGTCGGATTGGGCCGAACGGGGATTTTGTCGCCACTGCGGTACCCATCTGTTCTATCGCCTTAAGCAGAACCATCAATACTATATGCCTGCTGGATTGTTCAGTAGCCAAGATGGGTTCCAGTTCGAGCATCAAGTTTTCATTGACGAAAAACCACCCTATTACAGCTTTGCGAATGCAACCCACAATATGACGGGTGCTGAAGTGTTTGCCCAGTTTTCATCCTAGGAGTTGTCATTGGTCAACCCTGCTTGAGGATTCTGACAGGCTGACTATTACTAAAGATTAACGTTGCCAAAACTATGGCCGCAAAGCTTAACGAAATTAGGCTCCTTTTTGTGCGACCTTGATTAACATTCACTCATCTGCGTTGTTCACTCAGGGCTATGTCCAATCCTGCTATTGAATCCATTCTTCAAGAAAAGCGCCTGTTTCAGCCTCCCGCCGAATTATCTGCACAGGCGCAGGTCAAAAGTCTTGACCAGTATCAGGCACTCTACGATAAGGCAAAAGCCGATCCGGCTGGATTTTGGGCTGAATTGGCAGCTCAGGAATTGCATTGGTTTGAGCCTTGGTCGCAAACCCTAGATTGGCAACCGCCGATTGCAAAGTGGTTTGTGGGCGGTAAACTCAACATTTCTTACAACTGCTTAGACCGTCACCTCACCACTTGGCGCAAGAACAAGGCCGCACTGATTTGGGAGGGAGAACCCGGAGATTCGCGCACTCTGACCTATGCACAGTTGCATCGTGAAGTGTGCCAGATGGCCAATGTTCTCAAAGATTTGGGGGTTCAAAAGGGCGATCGCGTTGGTATTTATATGCCGATGATTCCAGAGGCGGCGATCGCCATGTTGGCCTGTGCGCGGATTGGCGCACCCCACAGCGTTGTTTTTGGGGGGTTTAGTGCAGAGGCTTTGCGCGATCGCCTCGTTGATGCCCAAGCCAAACTGGTGATCACTGCCGATGGTGGCTTCCGTAAGGACAAGGTTGTCGCCCTCAAATCCCAGGTCGACAATGCCCTTGCCAACCAAGCGGTGCCCTCGGTGCAAAGTGTATTGGTGGTCCAGCGCACCAAGGAAGCGGTGACCATGCAGCCAGGGCGCGACCATTGGTGGCATGAACTGCAAGCCAAGGCCTCCGCGGACTGTCCTGCCGAACCGATGGATAGCGAAGATATGCTGTTCATTTTGTATACCAGCGGCAGTACAGGCAAGCCGAAGGGCGTCGTACATTCCACAGGCGGCTATAACCTTTACACCCATGTCACAACACAGTGGACCTTCAACCTCAAAGATACGGATGTGTACTGGTGTACCGCAGATGTGGGCTGGATTACGGGCCATAGCTATATCGTCTATGGGCCGTTGTCGAACGGTGCAACAACAGTCATGTACGAAGGTGTGCCACGTCCTTCCAACCCAGGCTGTTTCTGGGATGTGATTGAAAAGTATGGTGTCACCATTTTCTATACCGCGCCAACGGCCATCCGTACCTTTATCAAGATGGGGGATCACCATCCCAACGCTCGCAATCTCTCTTCGCTGCGTATTTTAGGAACGGTGGGCGAACCCATCAATCCAGAAGCATGGATGTGGTATCACGAAGTCATCGGCAAAGAGCGGTGCCCGATTGTGGATACCTGGTGGCAAACCGAAACAGGCGGCTTTATGATTACGCCACTGCCGGGTGCCACCCCCACCAAACCGGGGTCGGCTTCGCGGCCATTTCCTGGCATTTTGGCTGATGTCGTCGATCTAGACGGCAACCCTGCTGCCGATAATGAAGGCGGATATCTGGTCATCACCCATCCTTGGCCCAGTATGTTGCGCACGGTCTACGGCGATCCAGAGCGCTTCCGTAAAACCTATTGGGAGCATATTCCGCCTCAAAAC
>DATNQK010000719.1:0-1952 GCA_036704065.1 Stenomitos sp. | reverse complement strand
GTGGTGTCCCTATGCAGGGGAGGCGCATTTAATTGCAGGGTATGTTCATCCTCCCACAGAGGCGATGATGCAAGAAGCTCTGGCACTCAGAGGTTTGCAACGATATACCACGGTGAAGGGGCTAGAAGGAAGTTGTGATTTGCCGCGCGATCGCACTGCCATTATAGGTGCTTGGCGGGGAACAGAACTTGAACGCATTTTGCTCAATGCACGGGATGTGGGGCTAGGGGGAACGGAAGTGCCTTACACCACCTTGGAAGACTGGACAGAAACTGTGCAGCAGATCTTAAATGGTCGTACAGAATCCAGTTTGTATGCTGCCGTGCTGTGGAATTGTGGCTTTTATCTATGGCACCTTGGCTTTGCGGAAACCTTTGCAGCGGGCATTGATAAGACAAAAGCTGTTCTAGGGCAGCATCAGGTTCTTGCGCATTTGCAAGCCTTGCAGCGTAACTAACTGGATGTGTCTGTTGTTGCTGGAAGTTTTGGCTGAGGGACAAGACCTGAGTCATCTATTTCATCGAGAGGGCAATTGTGCCAACCATAACGGCAGTGATTCTAGCGGGTGGTCGCAGCCGTAGGATGGGGACGGATAAGGCGCTGCTGCGGTGGCGGGGGGAGCCCATGATTCAACGGGTCGCATCTGTTGCCGAGGTGTGTTGTAGTAGTGTGGCCGTGTTGACCCCTTGGCCGGAGCGCTATGTTTCCCTATTGCCGCCGCAAACCCTGTACATGAGAGATGACTATCCAGATTCCGGGCCTTTGTGGGCCTTGGCCCAAGCGCTACAGCAGGTTCATACGCCTTGGGTGTTGTTGTTGGCTTGTGATTTGCCTTGTCTAGACGCCAGCGTGATTCAAAATTGGATTCAAACACTCCCCGAACAAAAGGCAGCTCTGGCCTATGTTCCTTATGGGCGATCGCAGTGGGAACCGCTGTGCGGACTGTATCATACAGGAGGAAGGCTGGTGTTACAGTCATTTCTGGAACAGGGTGGGCGTGCCTTTCAGGCTTGGCTGACAGAAATTGATGCTGTTCCCCTAGCCTTGGATGAGCACACAACTGCGATGTTGCGCAATTGCAATCATCCCGAAGATTTAGAAGGATAATCCATGCTACAGCCTGTTGAGCCTGTGTTTTTTCAATTTGAAGCCGATTTCGTGGAATCGTTGCGCTGCATACCGATGGTGGTGCGCTACAAGTTAGATACTTGCGGAATTAAGCTGAAGCTGGACCAATGGAGTCACTTTCCGCAAGCCGCACAGCAGCAGTTGGTATCTTTGCCTTGTGGCAGCCCTGAAGAAGTTGCCGCCTATCGCCAATACCTCATCGATTTAATTTGGCAACATGCCCAAGTACAGGCCTCTGAGTTAGCGATTGAAGATTGCCCTCCTTGGTTGGATGCGACCCAAATTCCAGAGACTGTGCGCGAAAAAGCAGTGGCCACAGCCGCAACCCTAACCCTAGAACAATGGCAAGCCTTAACCCCACTACAACGTTTTGCCTTAATTAAGCTCAGCCGTTCCGGCCACGAAAATCGCAACTTTATCCCTGCTTTACAGGAATTTCTTGCTTAGTCTTGGGCCATTGGCATAAGGCTTCTGCGAGATATTGATATTGCTCCAGACTGTTGTAGCGTTGGGCAGAAATGCGAATTAACTTGGGTGTCGGTGTAGACCAAGGAATGATGGGTACTTCAATGCGGTGAGTTTCCCATAGCCAATCTTGCAGCGCATCCACCCCCAGCGGTGATAGGTTCGGGCCTCCGAAGTTGGAGGGTAAGGGCATGGCGGCGATCGCGCCAATCATTTCATCTGGACAAGAGGGAGTTTGGCCGAAGGTTTTGCACAGTAGATCTCTTGCCTGAAGCACTAGGGCGCGATTACAGGCCATCGTTGTAGCCCATCCACCTGGAATTTGCTCATTCATCCATGCCAAAACGGCTGGAATACAC
>DATNQK010000718.1:0-2075 GCA_036704065.1 Stenomitos sp. | reverse complement strand
TTTGTCGAGACTTTGAGGAACTGCCAGACCAGCATGAGGGAATGGTTTATGCTGCGGCGATTCGCCTGATGCTGAGAACACTCACTGGGCAGCAACGAAAGTGGTCTCGTACTTCTTAAATCTTCTTTACAGACAGCTTCTGAGGTCAGTACCGAAACCTGTCACAATATGCCAAATATCATAGGTTTGTCTTATACGCAGTGCCAAATAACTATAATCATCCTCAATTTCAATGTTTCGATAAAAGTTTGGATCGAGTTTCTCATGGAGCATGACATCGGCATAAAGCTTTCCGAGTGAATTTGCCGGAAATTGCATTAGTGCTTCTAAATCAGGTTTGGGCCCCAGGTAACGTTCCTTCAAATTTGAAGCAACATTAGCGTCAGCGTAGGCATGCTCAATGTAGTGCTGGTAAAGAGCTGTATAGCGCAATCCATCTGCAATATCAAATACGGCATCAGTATTGGAGGGATTACCAACGAAAGCGATAAACCCCTTAACAGCTTTAAGTAGATTTGGTTGTAATTCGAGCATTTCCATAATCATAATCGCTGGTTCTGTTGCAAAGATAATAACAATTAGCGGGATGATCTATTGGAATGCAACTGCAAAACCTGGTGCCCTGTTGCATTGGTTCTCTCCGCTGCTCTTGTTTTGAGGCAAAGACCTTGGCCTTAGTTTTAGCAGGAACCTAGCCTAATCTACACCACCAAAGAATCGATACAATAGAAAACCGTCACTCATGAGCTTTTTCTATGTCACCCTGGCCTGGTTTGGTTACAATTTTTGCACTTACTCTCTATTTCGTATTGACCATCAACGTGGGTCGAGCAAGAGCTAAGTATGGTGTTCCAGTTCCTCAAATGACTGGGAATTCAGACTTCGAGAGAGTTGTCCGAGTTCATTACAATACCCTTGAGCAGCTCATTTTCTTCTTACCCTTGCTGTGGATTTTTTCGTTATACATCAATCCAATTTGGGGCTCGACCATTGGTGCAGTCTGGGTCATTGGTCGTGCTGTATATGCCTGGGGTTACTACAAAGCGGCTGAAAAACGCGCTCCTGGTTTTGCAATTGCTTCCCTGAGCAGCTTAATTCTGTTGCTGGGGAGTCTGTTCAAGTTAGGGCAACTTGCCTATCTGAGTTTGATTTGACAATAGCCCCCACCCCTAAAAAATGGCGATTGCCCTTGCTAAATTTAGAGGATTTAAGCGCAGCTGCCACTTGGTGGCATAACACCTAGAAGTTATACAGAGAAAGACTTTTTAAGCAGATCCATTTCTTACACAACTTACAAGCACACTTGAAGTCATGAAACGGCTTGAACATGCTCACGTTGCTCTAGCCTTTGATTTTTTCCTGTTGCACTGGGTGACAGTTTCGCTTTAAGCATCTCTAGCTCGGGCGATCGCCCTGTGGAGCCTATACCATCATGAAACTGAAAGACATCTGCAAGACCTTGCAACGGAATCTACAAGATCCTGTATTTGTCCAAGTCTCTCTAGACGAAGCATTCAAATTAGGAGGCAAAATTTCCTCGTGACATCAGGGCTTGTGTGCTAACCAAGTCCGAAAAAATGCCCCCTGATTAGCAATAAACAGCTTGACTGCAAATTCTACCTCGGAGCTAGCAAGAAGGGGGATATCAACGGTGCGGCTTGTTTCGTTGGTAAGGGACTTCCAAAGAATAAATCGTTCTAGTGTCCCTGTGGACTATGCGAAATATCCCCAAACCATTTTCCAAGATCAGGAAGTCCTTCCCGTGTTGAATTCGTGAGCCGTTGAATTTGGGTTTCAACTTGAGCCATCGCTTTTTGGGTTAGCTTTATCCCAGTCTGATAGGTCATTGTGACCAGCGTGACCACAGGATGTTTCCCCATCCAGGTCATCATCTGAGCAAACTTCACAACCGTTTCAATTTCATCCAGAATGTCCTAGGGTCTGCTTGTGCTTCTTCCAGCTCGAAGTCGAGTTGCTCAAAGATTGCATCGGTCAGGGCAATCTTTTTTTAGGCCTTGTCTTGCCGACTTTACTGGGGAAGAATCCTAGCTCATTGAGTCGTTTGCGAAGGGTTT
>DATNQK010000717.1:0-3345 GCA_036704065.1 Stenomitos sp. | reverse complement strand
GTGTTAAGCGTCCATCTGGCTAGGGCACACAAGTTTGTGATAAAGAGGGCAGGCCAATCGTTTCTAGCAATTTGCGATCGCAATCCGGTTCGGGGTTCTCAGCCGTAAGGAGCGTATCTCCGTAGAAAATGGAGTTGGCCCCAGCTAGAAAACAAAGCACTTGAGCTTCTTGAGATAAGCGGCTGCGCCCTGCACTCAAACGAATGCGCGACTGAGGCATCACAATTCTTGCCGCAGCACACATGCGCACAATATCGAAAGAATCAACAGCAACTTGATCCGCCAGCGGAGTGCCAGAGATCGGCATTAGAGCATTGATGGGGACACTCTCAGGATGCGGGTTAAAGGTGGCCAGAATTTGTAGCATCCGCGCTCGATCTTCTAAGCGCTCGCCCATACCAATAATGCCGCCGCAACACATTGTAATCCCTGCATTACGAACATGCTCTAGAGTTTGCAAGCGATTGCCATAGGTACGTGTGGTTACGATCTCGCTGTAGTATTCGGGGCTCGTGTCTAGATTATGGTTATAGGCGGTCAGCCCTGCTTCTGCCAAACGCGTAGCTTGGGAAGGGGTGAGCATCCCTGCCGTCACACAAGCTTCCATCCCAAGTTCTCGAACACCGCGCACCATGTCTAACATGGCATCAAAAGGTTTGCCATCAGGGATTTCGCGCCATGCCCATCCCATACAAAACCGATCTGAACCTAAAGCCTTAGCCTTTTGGGCAGCCGTTAACACCTCATCAACGGTTTTGAAGGGTTCAGGCTTAACGGCAGTAGGATGGTGAGCCGACTGAGAACAATAACCGCAATTCTCAGCACAACCCCCTGTTTTAACGCTAATTAAGGTCGCAAGCTGAATATCCGTACTTTGCCAATATTGACGATGGCAGGTTTGCGCCTGATAAACCAAGTCAAGAAGAGGCTGATTCAGCAGAGTCAGAATTTCGTCAGCAGTCCAGTCATAGCGAAGAGTTGACATAGATTAGGAAAAAGTCCTTACCCAAAGAGCATCCTTCAACAGAATACGGCAATACTTAGCTTTGTTTTGCAAATCACCCAGACTAAGCTCAATTTAGAAAGATATAAGCCCAGCACTTTGCATTGCAAGAGAACGACAACGTGCATACAAACATCACCAAAAGCGATGTCTGGGGAGTTTCAAGAGCAGATCAACTTCTTTACTTCCTAAAGAAGCGATCTCCCAACTTATAACCTTTGGTAAAAACAGTTCTTTCTATTGACCGTCCATGCTGAAGGAATCTGAAATTTATAGTGTAGGCAGCTTAGTTAAGACAAACGAGAACCTTGATTGTAGGCAGACTGCACAAGCAAGCTCCGTCTTTATAAGCACAAATGGTATGCGTTGGTTCCGATTTTCCAAAGTACCAAAAAAGTAGCTAAATTTAGGGAATTTTATGGACATTCAAGACACTGCAGCTGGGCTCGGTAAATCTCTTCCTAATCCTACTACTTCCGGCTTTAAACAACAGTCTACTGCCCAAGATTTAAAAGCTCGACTGGAGTGGGGGAAACCTGCATTAACTATCCTAGATGTGCGCGACAGTGATGTATTTCAAGAGCTTCACATCACAGGTGCCATGCCAGTTCCTATGGATGCGCTGGTCGATAAAGTGCGTGCTTCTCTAGAACCAGAGCGTGACATTTATATCTATGGCGCATCTGATGCAGATGCCTCGCAGGCTGTGGAAATGCTACACGAGGCAGGGTTTAAAAACGTAACTGCAATCAAGGGTGGGCTAGAAGCATGGAAAGCACTCGGCGGCCCGACAGATGGACGAATTGATGAAGTTCACTTAGATGCCAGTGCTTATAACGTCGTTGCTCGTCTTGCTCACCACTTCAAACTCCAAAAAGTGGCTGCAAAATATGAAATGCAATCCTAAGCAAGAACCCTAATTTTGCAGTTTTTTGAGTCCTTTGAGCAGGATAGGTGTGCAGTTGATTAAACCCTTCATTAACTGCACACCTCACTCAAGAATTGCGCTTTTGTTACATCCTCACAAGCCAAGATTATTCCTCTATCGCAGGAAGTATCAAAGCAGCAATAATCTATCTCTACATGACGAAGAATAAAGGGTTTAAAGCCATTACTTTTTTAAAGTATCTCTTTTCAACACCTTAGTCATTCAAAAGTAACTCGATAATATCGAGGAGGTTATTTAATGAATACCAAATCTATGCAACCAGGCCAGTATTTTGCTTTAATTTCTGGTCTATTTTTCTTTATTCTTGGAGTTATAGGATGTATTCCAGCATTCGTTACTCATGTTGATGCAACTTCTGCCGTCAGTGATGCGTACGGAATGGGATATGGCTACATTGCTGGCTTTATTCCCACTAACGGAATTCACAACTTTCTTCGCATCATGGTAGGGTTATTCGGCATTATCGCTTCTTTGGCGTTAGACAGTTCCCGCACTTATTCCCGAGTGATTGCAGTCTTCTATGGATTGTTCGCAGTCCTAGGGCTGATCCCTTACACCAAAACCCTCTTTGGTACCGTTCCAATCTTTGGGAGTGATGTTCTACTGCACGGGATTAGTGCCGCAGTTGCCTTGTACTATGGCTTTATCGCTATGCCAGGACTCATAGAACTCGGCAGTGGAAATCCATCTGTCACACCTTCTCAAGAAAGCCGTTAGTATTGGAAATTTGAACAGGAGGAGAATGATTGTGAAGGAGGATGAGTAAAAGGGAAATAATCCTTTCTCCCCATCAGTATCATTCTCCTTTCCCTTTTAAGCTATTCCTCTTTGTCCTACTTCTCTAGAGTCTTACTTCTTTGAAGTTAAGACTCTTTTTATTTCTTATGCAGATTTTATTTATGCAAAATTAACTCACTCATTGCCTCTCTTCTCTCGGTCACACTGATGAATTGAGGTCACGAGAGAAGCATTTCTACATTACAGAACCAGACCTGAACGTAAGGCAAGAACAGCCGCTTCCGTGCGATCATCTGCACTGAGCTTATTGAGAATATTGCGAACATGGGTCTTAACCGTACCCACGGTAATGTAGAGTCGTTCGGAAATGGCAGCATTACTACATCCCTGCACAATGAGGTGTAAGATTTCTAACTCTCTTTCAGTCAGCGGATCGTTAGACAATAGCTTTTCATGGTCTGAATCAATACCTTGAATCAGAACGCTACCGTTCCTGCTGGAGTCAGCCTGAACATTTAAATGTTCTGTATTATTATCAGTGCGGCTGAGCATTTTATGGGTTTGAGCTTCCTGCTGAGCGTGCTGTAAGACCAGTCGCGCAATAGAGGGATCAATCCAGTTGTTTCCTTCACTAGTGGTATGAATGACTTCAATC